>JAOZOT010000001.1:40217-54114 GCA_029933115.1 Anaerolineae bacterium
AAGCCACGGCCACCTACATCGCAGCCCGGGCTACCGTCGAGGCCTTCACCACCGGTACGGCCACCCCCACGCCGCCCAACGTGTTCACAGCCACGCCTACGCCGGTTCTGGTCTACGTTGACAACCCCACTCTGACTCCTGTGCCTACCCCAACTCCCAGGCCGGACCCGGCTCGCATGCCGCCTGAACTCAAGGGCAAGATTGCCTTCCTCTCCGACCGGGAGGGAGGACCAGGGCAGAAACCTGCTATCTGGGTCATGGACCCTGATGGAAGCAACCTCGCCCGGCTGACTGCACCCTGGGCTTACGAATTTGCCCTCGAACTTGACACGTACTCGCCGGACATGCGCCAGCAGGTCTTTGCTTATCTATATAAGGGCTCATATGAACTGTGGGTGCACAACATAGCGGACAATTGGATTTGGCGCCTTCGAGCGCCCCCCAAGGGGCAAGCTTATCACCCGGCCTGGTCACCAGACGGCACCCACATTGCTTACGTCTCCCAGGAGGACGGCAACGACGAAATCCACGTGATTGAAATGAGAGATGGGGTGGTCGTATCCGATGCCAGGCTGACCCACAATGACTGGGAATGGGACAAGCACCCTAGCTACTCCCCCGATGGCCGGCAGATTGTCTTCTATTCGAACAGGGAGAACGAGAACGGACGGACGCAGATCTGGATCATGGGCGCCGATGGCAGCCGGCCGCGGAACATCAGCAACAACCCTTACAATGACTGGGATCCAGTCTGGATAAAGTGGCCCAGGACAGTCCCTTGAAACAGAGGAGGAACAACCGATGGAATTACGCGAATACCTGGCCATTATGCGGAAATGGTGGTGGCTCATTGCACTGTGCGCCATTCTGGCGGCCGGGGCCAGCTTTGTAGTCAACCGCTCTACCCCGCCTGTATATCAAGCCTCCACCACCCTGATGGTGGGCCAGATCATCCAGGACCCCAACCCCAACACCCAGGACATGTCTACCAGCGAGCGCCTGGCTCAAACCTATGCTGAGATAGCGAGAAGGCAACCCATCTTGCAGGCCACGGTCAAAGCCCTCGGCCTAGACACGAGCTGGGAGGAGTTGCGGGAACGCGTCAGTGTGAATCTGGTGCGGAATACCCAGTTGATAGAGATCAGGGTCATGGACACCGACCCTCAACGGGCCAAGGTCACGGCCGACGAGATTGCCCGCCAGCTCATCCTGCAAAGCCCCACCCAACAGGATAAAGAGCGTGAGGGGCACCGCCAGTTTGTGACTGCTCAACTGGCCGACCTGCAGGCCAAGATCGAGGCCGGACAGGCAGAGATCGCCGAGCTGGAAAAATCCCTGGCTGTGGCCTTCAACGCCGAGCAGATGCAGAACATTCGCGCTCAGATCACGGCCCTGCAAAACCAGGTCAACATCTGGCAGGCCAACTACGCCTCTTTGCTGTCCTTTCTCCAGGAAGGGGTCACCAATTACATCAGCGTGGTCGAACCTGCTACTGTGCCCATGGTGCCCATAAGCCCCAGGACACGCACCAATATCCTTATGGCAGCTATGGTGGGGATCATGCTGGGGGCAGGATTTGCTTTCCTCATTGAGTATCTGGATGACACCATCAAATCGCCTGACGACATCGTTCAAACCCTGGGTCTCTCTCCGCTTGGGGCAATCGGTCGTATTGACGGTAAAAGCTACGGAGACAAGCTCATCGCTGCTATCCATCCCCGCTCTCCTATTTCCGAGGCCTATCGTATCCTGCGCACCAACATCCAGTTTTCGGCTGTGGACAGGCCGTTGGAGACCCTTCTCATCAGCAGTCCCAATCCCATCGAGGGTAAGAGCATCACATTGGCTAACCTGGGAGTGGTAATGGCCCAGGCGGGGCTATCGGCTATCCTGGTGGACTCGGACCTGCGGCGGCCTGTGCTCCACAAGATCTTTGACCTGCCTAACAAGGAGGGGCTGACCACCGCTCTCCTTGAGGGAGAACCTCACCTCGATGGCCATCTGCAGGCCACCCAGGTGGAGAATCTCTGGATACTGACCAGCGGGCCACTTCCTCCCAACCCTTCGGAGCTGCTAGGGTCGCAGAAAATGAAGAACCTCATCGAGGCTCTGAAGGAGAAGGCCGACGTCATCCTCTTCGACAGCCCGCCCTCTCTGGTCGTCACCGATGCGGCAGTGCTGGCCAGGCAGGTAGACGGCGTGCTTCTGGTGACCGACGCCGGGAATACGCGCAGAGAGATGGCCCGGCGGGCCAAGGACGATCTGCTCAAGGTGGGAGCTAACGTGTTGGGCGCAGTGCTGAACAAGCTCTCGCCGCGTGGAGCCGGCTATTACTATCACTACTATTACTACTCACGGGATGGTGAGGGCCAGAAGCGCCGCAAGAGAAAAAAGAAGAGAAGCCTGCTGAGTAGACTCCCGGTTTTGAGACGCCTTGGTCACCGGCGTTAGCTCGGAGTAACAAGACTTGTCTTGCGCGAAAAACAGACCATCTGGCCTGGCCAGGCACGCCCGGCTGATTGATCTGGCCTGCCTATTCCTCCTGTTGGCCCTTTCGGCGCTTGGTTATCTCAAATACAGGCGGATTACAGGCCACCTGGCTTCGCTTCAAAAACATTTATCCGGGATTCAGAACACAGGCCAGACCAACGCTTCGACCGGCTTGTCGTTGGAGTGTCTCCAACATTTCAAGGAAAACCTGGCCCAGGCAGAAATTGAGTTGAGGGCTATCGAGGATGAACTGGGGTTTCTCCTGGTTTTGAGCCCCCACCTGGGCTGGCTGCCTCTGGTAGGGAGCGACCTGGAAGCAATGCCACATCTCTTTGCCCTGGCAGTTGACTGTCTCGAGGCGGGGCAACTCGTCTGCCAGGGAATGCAGCCGGCAGCAAGCCTGCTGGCCGGAAGGTCTCCGAGTGCTTTTTTGGTCGAAGGGTTTGACGAGCGAATTCTGGCCGCCCTGGCAGATGAGCGTTCCACCTTCATGGAGGCCCAGAGTCGGCTGGATAGCGCGGCGAGCCATCGGCAACAGATTGACCGGGCCAAGTTTGTTGTAGCGCCCGGCCTGCGTCGCCACCTGGATCGGCTGGACCACTACCTCCCGCTCTTGCGGGCCGGTGTGCAGATGGCGCTCCTGGCCCCTGAGATAGGTCCCGGTCTATTGGGCCTCGACAGCCCCAGGACTTATCTGATCCTGGCCCAGAACAACCACGAATTGAGGGCTACGGGAGGTTTCATCAGTGCAATCGGCCTTCTGCGCGTTGACAGGGGCCGGATCGGCACAACCGGCTTCCGCGATAGCTATCTCTTCGATGACCCGGGCAGGCCCTACTCCGCGCCTCCTGAAGCTTTGACGAGATACATGCGGGCCGGGGTGTGGGTGCTGAGGGATGCCAACTGGTCACCTGACTTCCCCACCACCGCCAGGGTGTCCAGGGAGATGTACCAACTGGGACAGGGCGTGGCTGTAGATGGAGTCATTGCTGTAGACTTGACGGCCATAGAATACATCGTCGGCGCCATCGGCCCTATACGGCTGGAAACCTATGGTGAGAAAGTCGGCCGGGAAGATCTGGTGGACAAACTCAAAAGCTACTGGACCTCCCCGCCGACTCAGGAGGGAGACTGGTGGAGCCACCGCAAGGATTTCATGGCCGCGCTGGCCGAAGGGGTGTTCACCAAGCTGAGAACCGAACTAGACCATCGTCAGGGGCTGGACTTGCTGCTGGCTCTCTGGAGAAGCCTTGAGGAGAAACACCTGCTGATTTACGTAGACGACCCAGACGCTAAGCGGTTTCTGGCAGAGCACAACTGGGATGGGGCCATCCGCCCCGCTGAAGGCGATTATCTCTTCGTGGTGGACACCAACGTAGGATACAACAAGGTAGACCCCAAGGTGGAAAGGGAGCTGGACTATCAGGTGGTCATCGGTGCCGATGGTCGCGTTCAGGGCCGGTTGACGATTTCCTATGCCAATGAGAGTAATATAGAGGTGGATGGATGCCTGCAGGAGGCCAAATACCAGGCCGGCTACGAGCAGATGGTGGAGGGCTGTTACTGGGATTACCTTCGTCTTTACATACCAGAAGGTAGCCGCATCATCGAGGCCACTGCGGTTCCTTTGCCCCAGGGGAGCCTCTTAAGCCTTGCCCTGAGCGAGGCCGAAGGAAAAGGCGGGGGAAACGAGCCGGAAGGTGGCTGGCCGACGGTCGAACCGCCGGAGGGAGGTAAGGCCGTTTTCTCCCAGTTCTTCGTCGTCGCTCCTGGTCGGCGGCGGGAGCTCAGTTTCCAATACGATTTACCTTTTGAGGCCACTCAGGCGGAAGGCAGTGGCCGCTACCAGTTGCTCATCCAGAAACAGCCCGGGACTCTGGCCGTCCCTGTGCACCTGGCCATAACTATCCCCGCCCAGGCCAGGCTCATAGCCACCCGGCCGCAGCCGACACGGGTAAACGCTAACGTCATCGAGTTCGAGACCACCCTGTCTACCGACCGGAGTTTCGAGTTGATCTGGCGCTGAAGGGTGAAAGTATGCAATTCTGGAGGGGGAAACCAATCTATTGGGCCTTTGTACTGGCCGGCTTGATACTCACCTCCCTCCTGGGCGTCGGGGACAGGGTGTGGGCTGCGCCGGGCCAGGATCCCCGGCGACAGACCGTGCCCACGCCGACGGAGGTGCCAAAGACGGCGACCAGGATTCCACCACCGCCCAGGCCAACGCTCCCACCCTCGACTATCACCGTAACGCCCTCGGCATCGCCGACTTTCCCACCACTGCCGACGGCGACGTCGGCCCCGACTGCGCCTGGGCCTGCGGCCAGCCCGTCCGTCCAGATCATCATATTGCCGGCACCGACGAGGGAAAAGCCCACACCGGCTCGGAAATGCCGACCCCTGGAGAAAACGATTTCTCCTGCGAAAGGTGGCAAACTGGATCGGCTGGCTACGTGCCGTGTGCTGATACAAGTCCCGGCGGAAGCTGTGATAGAAGACACCCTTCTGCACCTGACTCCCCGGCTGTTAACGGATGCCCCACCCTCAGAGCCCTGGCTGCAGATGCGAAGCGTGGCCTTCACCCTGGAAGCCTTCTCGGTGGGGGGACATCCTCGCCCCGGCTTCATCTTCGCCAGACCCTACACAGCAACTATCCGCTACAATCAAACGGATGTGGAAGTTGGAAGCCGCAGAGCCGATAGCCTTACCATAGCCTACTATGATGCAGCAGCACACAAATGGACGCCTTTGGACAGCTGGGTGGATCCAGAGGAGAGATTGGTGTCAGCAGCGTTCGACCGGCCGGGATGGCTGGCCCTGATGTTCGCCCTGAGCGAAACCGAGGGCACGCCCACGTGGCAGCCGGCCTCAGCGCCCACTTCTCCGGATGTGCAACACGCAACGCGCATCACCACGAAGGCGCCAACGTCTGCCTCGTCGCCTTCGAGCCGAGCCGAGGCAGGCAACTCTACGTGTTTCCTGGGAATGGCCGGCACTTCTCTCCTGCTGCTGCTGGCAGCGGGGCTTTACGTCGCTGGTGGGAGGCGAGACAGGGACTGAGCTCCCTCGATTGGTTGCAAGCGTCGAAAAGGAGGCTCGTAATTTTGCTTGACGGCCTTGAAATGGAGGAGGAGTCCGGCGGCATCGTAAAAGCTCGGTTGTGGTTGGGCTTTGGTTTGGGGGTTATCGCCTTATGGCTCAGCTTGAAAAACGTTCGCCTGGCCGACGCTGTCAAGACTACCCTCCAGGCCGATGGCCTTTTCATTGCCCTGGCCGCAGGCACAGCCATAGTCACTACCTTGGGCAAGGCCGCCCGATGGAAGCTTCTGCTACACGAGCACCGCTCCCACCTCTCCTTTGGCAGGCTCCTCTCCGCCCTGCTTGCCGGACAGCTGGTTAACGCTGCCTTGCCGGGCAGAGCAGGGGAGATAGTCCGGGTCTATCTGGTCGGGGAGAGAGAGGGTGTCTCCAAAGTCACGGCTCTGGCTACGGTCGTTGTAGAGAAGTTCCTGGACGGCACAATGCTCTTGTTGCTCCTGGCAGGGCTGGCTCTGGTTGTTCCTCTCCCCATTTGGCTTCGAGATGCGGTTCCTCTCCTCAGCCTGGGGCTGATGGTTCTCCTGGCTTTGCTGGTGTCAACAGCCTCGGGAGAGTTCGGGTTGCGACCAGGGCTGAGGCGAATCGTCAACCCGTTGCCGCAACGCTGGCGCACCGGCCTGATGCAAGGTGTGGACCGAGCCACGGAGGGGCTGAGCCTGCTGGGGCGGCCCACTGTCCTCTGTTCAGCGCTGGCCTCGTCGGCGCTGATCTGGGCCGCTGCCACTTTAACCAATTACCTGGTCATGAAAGCCCTGAGGATTGATCTGCCTCTGAGTGCATCGGCGCTTGTGCTGGCCGCCGTTCACGCCGGAGTGGCGCTATCACCGACTCCTGGTCAGGTAGGGGTCTTCCACTACTTGTGCATCCTTTCGCTCTCCTTTTTCGGCCTAGACCGGAGCCTTGCCCTCAGCTACAGTCTTGCGTTGCACCTGGTAGTCTACACTCCTATAGTCCTGTTAGGCTCTCTGAGCCTGTGGGGGGAAAGCTACAACTGGCACAGGCCGAGGGGCAAAGCCGTAGCGAAGCCAGATCGGAGCGAAGCGGAAGAATGCGTTTTTCAGTCATAGTTCCAAGCTACAACAGCCGCCTAACTATCGCCTCGTGCCTGGAAGCTCTCCTTAGCCAGTCTGTGCCTCTCAGCGAATACGAGATTATTGTGGTAGACGACGGCTCCACAGACGGCACGGAAGAGGTCGTTAGAAGGTACGGTGTCATATATCTCTCTCAGCCTCACCGTGGTCCGGCAGCAGCTAGAAATCTAGGAGTGGCCCAGGCTGCCGGCGAAATCGTGCTCTTTACCGACGCCGACTGCATACCCGCCACCGATTGGATTGAAAAGATGTCCCTCCCCTTTGAAGACGACGAGATCGTCGGCGCAAAGGGAGTTTACCGCACCAGACAGCGGGAGTTGATAGCTCGCTTTGTCCAATTGGAGTACGAGGACAAGTACGAAAAGATGCGCCGGAACAGATTCATTGACTTCGTAGATACCTACTCGGCCGGCTACCGGCGTGATGTCCTCCTGGCCAACGACGGCTTTGACACCGGATTCCCTGAAGCTTCGGTAGAGGACCAGGAATTCTCCTTTCGCTTGGCCGAGCGAGGTTACAAGATGGTGTTTCAACCGCAGGCCATTGTCTATCACCACCATGCCTCTGATCTGCAATCCTACGTCAGGAAAAAGTTCCGGATTGGCTACTGGAAGGTGCGGCTTCACGCCAGACACCCCCAAAAAATCGTCAGCGATTCCCACACACCCCAGGTCCTCAAGATTCAGGTGGGCCTGGTGCCCGTCCTGGCTGCCACGCTGCTTTTCTCTATCGGCGGGATATTGCCCTGGAGTGTTTTTGGGAGTGCGCTGGCAGCTTTTGGGCTGACAGCTCTCCCTTTCTGCGTCAGGGTTACGGCCAGAGACTGGGTGGTGGGCGTTGTATCTCCCTTTCTCCTCTTGGTGCGGGCCGGTGCCCTGGCCGCGGGACTGGCGGCCGGAGCGATTTCCCGCGCCTGGCTCACAAGCTCCAAGGCGCTCAACCGGCCGGCCAAGCGCGGCCTAGACATCGTTGGCTCCATCACGGGCCTGATTCTGCTGGCACCTTTGATGGCCCTCATCGCCTGCCTGATCAAGCTCGACTCGCCGGGCCCGGTTTTCTTCGTTCAAGAGAGGGTGGGAGAAGGCGGGCGACTGTTCAAGATGTACAAGTTTCGTTCTATGGTTGTAGGGGCTGAGGCGATGGCAGGTGAAATGCGCAACCTCAGCCACCTCCCTCCACCGCTTCTGAAGATCAGGGACGATCCGCGGGTGACCAGGGTAGGACGGTGGTTGCGTCGCTTCAGTCTGGACGAACTCCCGCAGCTCTTTAACGTTCTGAAAGGAGAGATGAGTTTGGTAGGACCCCGCCCCGAAGAGATTCACGTGGTGCAGAAGTACAAAAACCGGCACAGAAAACGACTGAGTGTGAAGCCGGGGATCACCGGGCCAATGCAGATTAATGGTCGAGGGGACCTCTCTCTGGATGAGAGAGTGGAGCTCGAGTTGGCTTACATTGAGGAGCGTTCCTTTTGGACGGACATCTCGATCCTGTTCAAGACGGTGCCGGTGGTCCTCCTGGGAAAAGGAGCGTATTGACATTCGGCGTTTCAAGAAGCAGCGAGGAAGCCGTCGCAACTGAGACGGCCCTTCAATTCAAGTCCATAGCTCGCAGAGAAAGGAGAGAATGAAAATGGCCAAGCTGAAAAAGGATCCAGGTCGCCTGCTGCTGCGCCGGAGCTTTCTGATACTCATCGCTGCCGGTCTGGCAGTATCTATACTGCTTTTCACCGGCCCTGCAAGCTGGGCCACACCGGATCAAAGCCCCGAAAAACAGACTGTACCGCCACCGCCAACACCGCCGCCGGAGGAGCCAGAGTGGCCTACGCCCACGCCGGCCCCATTATCTTGCAGAGATTGCATCCGGCAGAGAATTGGCCCCGAAGGAGGCAAGATAGATTTGCCCGCAAACCGTATCCTGATAGTCGTGCCCCCCGGCTGTCTGAGGCAGGAGATAGAGTTTACACTGTGCTGTCTCGAGTGTGCCTGCGAATGCGGCCCGGTGAAAGAGGCGACGTTTCGACTGGGAGATGTCTGCTTCACCCTGGAAGGTTGGTTTGTAGGTGGACAGAAGGTGCCCCACGACTATCGGTTTGCTTGTCCCATTGGGGTCACTGTCGGTTATACCGGTGCGAACCTGGCCGCAGTAGACAATGACCCTCACAACCTCGGCCTGGCTTATTGCGATGAGACGACAGGCGGATGGCTTCTGCTAGATTACATCCTGGACGAGAAGAACCACAACGTCTCGGCGCCGGTGGATCACCTGAGTTGGTTCGCGTTGACCTATAACCTGCCCGTGGCAGAGCTCCCACAGGAACTACCCGAGACAGGGGGGGAGAACACCGCTTGGGGATGGCCATCAGCTTTGCTGGGTGTTTTGCTAGTGCTGGCCGGCGCTCTGCTGTCCGTCCACGCCGGGGCGAGGAGAGCCCTCCACTGATCCCAAGCCCTGCTTCGGCGACGTTAGGGGCAGATTGTTATTGCTGAGGGGCGTCTCTGCCCTGCCTTTCACGCCTGCGCAGGGTGGGACGCCCCTTGGAGTAAATGGGAGCACAGAACTATAGCGCCGCTGTATGGAAGGTCTAGGCCACCACTGCTGGTACTAATGGCCTATTGTCCTCTCCTTATCTCTATGCTACAATGCGATATGCAGACTAGATGATGTCCGTCATCAAGCATAACCACTCGACCTGCTTTGCAAAACGCCCCCGGTCCCCGTCATGGAGGCTTCCCATGCGGCGAATCATTGCCCAGAGTGGAGTGACAAGATTCATAGCTCTATTTTCCATCTTCCGCTCTTTATTCCCCCTCATTCTGCTGGCCTTGTTCTTGTCTCCCGGGATAGAGCCTGTTGGATCGCCGGTCATGGCCGGGGTCTCTTTACAATCCCCCGATTATTATCCGTCGCCCGAGGTGCGGTTCGGCTTTGGGGTGAAAGGAGACATCACCCAATACGACGTGACACAACTTCACGCCGGCTGGTACGTCAACTGGGGGACGTTGAGCAACCTGGCTCACCCGGATGGTCTGGAGTTCATGCATATTATCAGGGTCAAGGGAAGCGATTACTACCCCAACCAGGCTACCCTGCGTCCTATTATAGAGGACAACCTCGGCTCGACTTGGCTCATCGGGAATGAGCCGGACTGCATCTGGCAGGACAATTCCACTCCTGATCAGTATGCTCAGGTCTATCACGAACTGTATACCTTTCTTAAAAAGACCGACCCCAGTTGCCAGGTGGCCATCGGAGGTATTGTACAGCCTACACCCCTGCGCCTTCAGTGGCTGGATATGGTTCTGGCAGCCTATCAGAGCCGTTACGGGGAGAGAATGCCCGTTGATGTCTGGAACATACACAATTTTATCCTGCAGGAACTGAAGGGGAGCTGGGGGTGCGAGATTCCGCCCGGTATCAATGCCACCCAAGGTCGGCTTTATGGTGTTCAGGACCACGACGATATGACCTATTTCAAACAGCACATCGTGGATTTTCGCCGGTGGATGAAAGACCACGGTGAACAAAACAAGCCCCTCATCATCTCCGAGTATGGTGTTCTCATGCCCTGTAACTGGTATGGGTTCTGTGACGACCGGGTGAAGGCTTTCATGCGGGCTACCTTTGACTATTTTATGGGAGCAGAGTCGGTCAGCTCTTCCCTGGGCTACCCGGCCGATGGCTATCGGATGGTGCAACGCTGGGCTTGGTACAGTCTGAACGACGATAATTTCGAAGCTACCGACACTCACAGCAACCTCTTCACGCCCAGCACCAAGCAGATTACCGCTGTGGGCCAGGCTTACGGAGACTACACTGCTTCTCTGGGCACAATCCCCTATGTTGATCTGATACCGAGCACCTTCTCCACAGCGCCTTCTCAGCCGCTGTTTTACGGCGAACCGATGACCATCACCCTGTCGGCCACGGTGGCCAATCGGGGTAATACAGACACCTCCCGGGATTTCAGGGTCAGCTTCTGGGATGGTAGTCCATCTGGGGGAGTACAGATAGGGTCAGAACAGACCGTGTCCGGACCGGCAGGCAAATGGGGACAAGCTGCAACTGCCCCTGTCGAGTGGAGCACGATTATTACCGAGCCTCGGCGTGTATATGTGTGGTGCGATTCGAGAAATGAGGTCGCCGAGTCGGTTGAAAGTAACAACCAGACCTATAAGACCTTCTCTGTCGAATTGTCGCCTGCGTCTATCTCCTTCGCTCCGCCCCTTCCCTTCGCCCCCGCCGGTCAATTGGTGACCGTCACCATCAAGGCCACGGTGGAAAATGAGGGCCGAATGGGAGCCAGGGACGTTGAGGTTAGCTTTTGGAACGGGGACCCGGATAATGGGGGAGTACCTATAGGAACGAAGGTTATTTCGGCCCTCAACGCCGAGTCCTCGGTCCGAATTCAAATAGACTGGTCCGGTCTGGAAGCAGGAACGTATGAGGTGTACGTAAAGGCAGATTCCGGCAATACCATTGTAGAATCTGATGAGAGCGATAACAAGGGCCACGAGAGTCTCCTGGTGGCCGGTGTAAAGGTCTTCCTTCCTCTCATCATGAAGGGATACCGCTAGATGCTTTGAGCGCTAATTTGCCTGTGGACCCCTGTTAGGACCATTTTCCCATTGCAACGCTCTGGATCCTATGCTATTATTGATATAGCAAAGGCGGGTGATTCCTCCAAAGCCTGGCATACCTACAAGGCATTGGAACTCACAAGGCTGACTCAACATTCTACTACATCAAAGAGGTTGCAATGGAAACACAAGGATCTACTACCAGGCGATTCAAAGTTTGGAAAAGGCTATTGGCGTTTTTGACCATCGGTCTGATGGTAACTTTGTTGCCTTCTCTTACCCCCGGTGTGTGGGCTACTCCTGGGCAGTCTCCCTCGCGCCAGACCGTGCCCACCCCGATACCACCTCGTGAGCCGCCAGAAGGTGAGCCATGCTGTGTGCGCAAGGGGCGCCCCTACTCTCCAAATTATAGCTCTCATCCGCATGGCGTTGGATTCGAGGCCGTCAACGGAAGGCTTTACATTGGCAATCATAATACCAGTAACGTTTCCGTGGTGGACATTGCTACCGGCAGCTTGCTGGCACGCCTGCCTAGCGGAGGGCGCAGCCCTAACGGCGTGGCAGTCAATCCCCTCACCAACAGGGTCTATGTGGCTAACCGCAATAGCTACTCGGTCGGGGTGATTGACACCACTACCAATGCCCTGGTGGACACCATCACTGTCGGCGCATGTCCATGGGGCATAGCGGTCAATCCTTATACCAATAAAATTTATGTGGTCAACATGGGTTATTGGAACGTTTCAGTGATAGATGGGTATACCAACAGAGTGGTGGCACATCCCTGGACCGATTTCAGGCCGACGATGGTGGCAATCAATCCTTACTCTAACAAGATTTACGTGGCCGATCACGGAAGCTGGAATGTCACAGTGATAGACGGGGCCACGGATACCCCCATAGGCATCATCTGGCTTGGCGCCGGACTCGGCCCATATGGCATTGCGGTCAATCCTCTCACCAACAGAATCTACGTCGCTACGAAGGACAGTGGCAACGTTGCTGTAATAGATGGCGCCACGGACACGGTCCTCACCTACATTGAGTTGAAGAAAAGCTCTTTCATGGTGGCAGTCAATCCTGATACTAACCATGTGTTCGTGACCCATGGCCTTCACAACGAGGTCACGGTAATAGATGGTGCAACCAATGCCGTCATTGCCACCATCCCCGTGGGCGCTCACCCAGACGATGGGATTGCGGTTGACACTGCCACCGACCGGGTCTATGTCACCAACAGTGGTAGCAATACGGTTTCTGTCATCCAGGACGGTTATGCCCCTGCTCTCGTTGCCACTTACAACATCAACTAGCCAGACTCTACCGAGAAGCCAGTTGCATCAAAGGAAGCCCCATACCCTACGCCGAGTGGGGGGCTTCGTAGAGTGTATCCCGAGCTTGGGTAGGACTCCGTGACGGGCAAAATCATGCTCGTTGGCCCAGAACTTGGTGAAGATAGCCAGAGGCAACCCCGGTGACGTATAAAGCGATTCGCCGCACCCTGAGTCTGTCGAAAAGTGCAAGGCTGACAGCGAGTGTATCTGTCGGCCTATTTTTGTTTTCCTTCTCCATTTACCGAGCTACTTTGGCTCCTTCTATCACTTGGCAGCACGACGGTGCCGACGGCGGCGACTTGATTGCGGCTGCCTACACCCTGGGCATCCCTCACCCTACCGGCTACCCGCTATACGTTCTCCTGGCCCGACTGTTCACTCTGCTGCCCTGGGGTAATATCGCCTACCGGGTGAACTTGATGTCTGCTTTCTTCGCCGCAGCCGCCGTTTCCTTCGTATGCCTTGCCGGCGCGAATCTGCTGACGGTGGAAGTGCACGAAGGGCCTGTCAGGGCCGTGGAGTGGAACAAGCCGGCCACACTGATAGCTTCAGTGACGGCGGCCTTGGCCTTTGCCTTCTCTCCTATCTTCTGGTCTCAGGCGGTCATCGCTGAAGTATACACCCTTAACGCCTTTTTCGTCGCGTTGTTGATGTATCTGCTCTCGCGCTGTGCCGGGGTGAGCCCCTCCAAGAGTCCTTGCCCCTTTTATTCCCTGGCTTTCGTCTACGGGTTGAGCTTGGGAAATCACCTCTCGATGCTCCTTCTGCTCCCGGCCGGTCTGGTTTTGATTTTAGGGGGCAGGCTCCGCCGCTTTCTAAAGCTCAAGACCGTGGCCGTCGCATCTGCGGTCTTTTTATCAGCACTCTCGGTTTATCTCTACCTGCCGCTACGCGCAGCGCAACGTCCGCCTATAAACTGGGGCGCCCCTTACACCGGGCCGGGTTTCATCTGGCTTGTCTCGGGCAAGCTCTATAGGCGGTTTGTTCTCTCCTTGCCGTGGGCGTACATACCCGCCCGGACCTCTGCCTGGTCGGCCCTGCTGGTTCAGCAGTTCGGTTGGTGGGGAGTGTTTCTGGGTCTGATAGGCTTGTGGTTCTGGTGGAATAAAGATCGCACCTTTTGTGGATTTCTGGTGATTCTTGTGGCGACCGCTTCCATTTATGCCATTGGCTACAATACCACCGACTCTTACGTCTATTTGATCCCTGCTTTTCTTGTCATCGCCTTGTGGTTGGGTAAAGGCGTAAGTTGGGTCTTGGCTGCTCTCAAAGAGCACCCCGGTAGGATGGCGAGACAGGCGTTTCT
>JAOZOT010000237.1 GCA_029933115.1 Anaerolineae bacterium
AGACCCCAAAGATATGGCCGGCCCAAGGCGAAAAGAGAGCGATAGAGCGCAGCCCGTCCCACGAAACCCATAGTGAAAGGCAGCCCCATCAAGGAGGCAACGGCCAGGCCCGTCGGAACCCTTAACCAAAGGCCATATTTTCCCATACTCAGTAGATCGCAATTTGCTCCCGCTGGATTGCCAAATCCAGCGGTTTGGCGGCGGATTTGGCAATCCGCTGCGAGCTTCTGTGGTCTACTGATACTCTCCGGTTCTGGCAGCTTCAGGTTCAAGAGGCCGAGACACAAAGCCAGGCTGATGGCCGACCATAGGAGAGAGGATCTCGCCTGGGAGCCGACAATAGCGGCAAACACGGCCAGAGCGACCTGATTGGCGGCGATGCAGGAAATAGCCCTGTACCTGTCCTGTTCGGCCCAGGCGCCCAGGGCTGTGGCCACCAAAGCCAAGCTACCGACGGCCACCAACTGGCTCTGATAGGGCAGCCCTTGGGGAGAGAACCCCTGGAGTCTGACCAGCAGAAAGAGACCGGTGGCGATGGGGACGGTCTGGAGCAAGGTATTGGCCGGTGGCTTTACACCGGCCAGCATCCAGAAATGCAGCGGGTAGAAGCTGGAACGCACCAGGGCTGCCAGCAGGAGGAGGGAAGGAGCAAAGGTCGGGCTGAGACCGGAGTCATCTAGAAAGAGAGCTGCGACCACCAGGCCCAGGCCGGTCAAAGAGCTCATCATCAGGGCTCGGCCTCGCGCGCCAAAAGCCGCCCAGTTGCGTCCCCGACCGATGGTGAGGAACAGCAGACTCAGATCCAGAAAAGCCCAACTGAGGCACAGAGTGATTAGATTGCCTGAGTAGATGAAGCTCAACCCGGCCGCCAAGACGGCAAAGACCGCTGGATAGAATGAGCCGTCGCCGTTGCCATCTGATTCCCTGCGCCACTTTGACAGAGAGATGACAATAGCCAAACAGACCAGGCTAATCAGCAGAGCAAAGGGTGCTGCCAGCCCCTCAGTGGTATAAGTCAACTGATCGCCGCAGAGTGCCAACGGATGCCAGGGTGAGATGACGGTGGACGAAGCGGGTTGGCAGGCCAGAAACGAGGTGGAGGCGAGAGCCCCTCCCGCTACCAGCAGGGCCAGGGCATCTCGCTCCCGTGATGGCATGAACCTGGCCGCTATTTGAGTGATAGCTGCGCCCAGCGTTGAAATGAGCACCGGCGCTGCAGGCGTCAAACTCAATTCGAGCATCGTCTCTCCGTGTCCAGACCCCCTGTCTGCATCATCCTCCGGTGGTACCTTCTCAATGACCTGAGGCAAGGGAAGCCCTGCGCCTGTCCAACCAGAGCGACCGCAGGGGGCGTCCCCTGCTTTTTGAGGAGATACCTTACGCGTGGTTATTCTATCACAAAAGAACAGGTGAGGCAAACGCCTTCTTGGGGTATCTCATAGGGAACACCCTTTCAAAAAAGCCGGACTTGGCGGCTCCAAGAAAAGCTTGCCCCCACATTTACGAGGCAAGCTTGCCAATTTGCCAAACTGACTAAAATCGGTATAATTCTAGAGAGTTAACCACACCACTAAGGAGGTGAACTAGATGGCCTACAAGATCACAGAAGAGTGCATCGCGTGTGGAGCCTGTGAGCCGGAATGTCCCAACGAGGCGATCAGCGAGGGCGATGAGATCTATGTCATTGATCCCGACAAGTGCACAGAGTGCGTCGGTTTCTATGATGAGTCTCAATGCGCCGCGGTCTGCCCTGTGGACGCTTGCGTTCCCGACCCCGAGCATGAGGAGAGCAAAGAGGAATTACAGGCCAAGTACGAGAGATTGCACGGCTAGAGTAGTCCAATCAACAGTTATCACTTATGCAAGATGCGCTTCCGCTCTTGTGAGCGAAGCGCATCTCTTTTTCGCCACTCACCGCTGAGTGGCCATCGTGCGATTGAGAGCTTGGTGCTCGGCTAGAGTCAGCAGACTGTAACTCTTGCTCGTAGTAGGCGCTTCAGCGCCTCAAAAACGCACCGAGGTGCGCATTACAAACCCCAATTGCGGCCTACTGAGTCTGCGCCTTGGATCTATCGCCTCAGGGGTTAGTAGTCCCATCGTCCACCCCGGCGTCCACCGCTTTCCCGATTGGGACGCGGCCGCTGGGGCCGGGCTTCAGCGACGCTGATCTGCCGGTCATCGAGGGAGGTGCCGTTGAGTTGGCTGATGGCTGCCTGTGCGTCTTCTTCCGTCGCCATCTCCACGAAGCCGAACCCCTTTGACCGGCCGCTCATACGGTCGGTGATAATGTTGACCGATTCAACCCCGCCAACGCCGGCGAACAGGGCGTGCAGAGTGTCTTCGGTCGTGTCGTAGCTCATATTGCCAACGTACAATTTCTTGGCCATGATTGGCCTCCTTTGTCAGAAGAGTCAGCACCCGGTGGGCCACAGGACCCGCCGGGGCTGATTCGGTTGGTAAACTGATACCGGCGAGAGCTACAGAGCAACTACCCGAGTTGCCTGCAGGCCCTTGGGTCCCTGCTCGATGGTAAATTCGACGCGCTGGCCCTCTTCGAGGTTACGGTAGCCCTCGGCCTGGATGGCGCTGTGATGAACAAAAACATCATCGCCACCCTCGCACGAGATGAAGCCATAGCCCTTGGAGCCATTGAACCATTTCACGGTTCCGGTCACTCGTTCACTCATGGTCAGATGATACTCCTTTCTGTAGATTATAGGCCGGAAAGGTTCACCGGCCGATACAAACAGAATCGCCTGGGCGCGATATAAGCCCAGGCGACGGGAACACAGCGACCGGTTCATGAACTTACTTCGTCCTACATTTTGTACTATACCACACATTGAGTGTATTGTCAAATTGATGAGCAGGCCTTTCGACAGCCGTGAGAGGGGCTCTCTGATTTGACAATCTGGCAGGATTATAGTAAAATCAATATAACAAGACAAAGTAAGTCTCTGAACCAGTTGATGCATATAAGACCGTCGGAGCTTACCTTATCTTGCTGCGGCGGTTTTTATTTTAGGAGCGTTTGATCACATAGGAAAAGGAGAACAAGATGACACAAGCCAAAAACGGTGATACTGTCAGGGTTCATTATACAGGCAGATTGGAGGATGGAACGGTATTTGACTCCTCCGTTAACCGCGGTCCTCTGCAATTTACATTGGGCGAAGGTTTGTTAATCCCCGGCTTTGAACAGGCTGTGATTGGCATGAGTCCAGGTGAATCGAAAACTGCTGAAGTGTCTGCGGACCAGGCGTATGGCCCACACCGCGAGGAGATGGTAGTGGAAATAGACCGCCAGGAGTTCCCGTCGCACTTCCAGCCAGAGGTCGGTCAGCAGTTGCAGATACCTCAACCGGACGGTCGGATAACCAGGCTCACAGTGACCGAAGTCTCTGACCAGAAAGTGACGTTAGATGCCAATCATCCCTTGGCCGGAAAAGACCTGACTTTTGACATCCACCTGCTCGAGATCGTCTAGCAGTTCCGTCCACGACGTACTTTAGCTCCTTGTCTTTTCCCCTAAACCCTCCAACAATTTGTGCGGTGAGCCCCAGGCGGCGCGGGGCTGAAGCCTCCGTCTGGGAGAGTGAGGTCCCTCGGAGTTGAATTCAGCCTGCCTTTTCACGCCCGCCTGCGTAGGTTTCATCGCGGACCTCGGGCTTGTACTGAAGCCTCCCCTTGGCTTCTGTGCAAGCCTTTGTGCGTTCTCATTGGCATGACGGAAAAAATGTGCTATAATGTAGCTGCTCACCCTCCTGCGGGTGCGATTCCCTTGGAGAAGCCCGCTGTGCCTGGAAGCTTTCGGGAAGGTTGTCCAGGCGACGACGCCTAACAGGGGGACTACTCCGTTCTAAACCCAATAGAACAAGGAGGTTCAGGCTTATGGGTCAAAAACCCGATCGCAACCTGGCTCTGGAACTGGTCCGGGCAACAGAGGCCGCCGCACTGGCGGCCGGACGCTGGATGGGCCGTGGCGACAAGATAGGGGCAGATCAGGCGGCTGTGGATGCTATGCGTCTTTCTTTGAACAGCATCGTCATGGACGGCGTGGTAGTCATCGGTGAGGGGGAAAAGGACAAGGCTCCGATGTTGTACAACGGTGAAACTTTGGGCACCGGCGACCCCCCTCCGGTGGACATTGCCGTTGACCCTATTGATGGCACCCGTTTGACCTCCCTCGGCCTGCCCGGAGCCATATCAGTCGTTGCCCTCTCGGAGCGAGATACCATGTATTCTCCCGGAAGCATTGTCTACATGAACAAAATCGCCGTAGGCCCTGAAGCCAAAGGGGTCATTGACATCAACGCTCCGGTGAAGGAGAATTTGAAGAGGGTAGCCAAGGCCAAAGAGCGCGATGTGAATGACTTGACAGTGGTCATCTTGGATCGGCCACGGCATGAAAAGCTGATCGGCGAGGTAAGGGCTGCTGGAGCACGCATCAAACTGATCCCCGACGGTGACATCTCCGGCGGGCTGATGACGGCCATCGAGGATACAGGGCTTGACATACTGATGGGTATCGGTGGCTCGCCTGAGGCGGTGGTCACCGCCTGCGCCCTCAAGTGCATGGGCGGAGAGATCCAGTGCAAGCTCTGGCCCCGCAACGAGGAAGAACGGCAAAAGGCCCTGGATGAAGGGCTGGACTTGGATCAGGTGCTGACCATAGACGACCTGGTTCAAGGCGATAACGTCTTTTTCGCGGCCACCGGCGTAACCGACGGTGAACTCTTGCAGGGGGTCAAGTATTTCGGCAGCGGGGCCAAAACCTACTCCATAGTGATGCGTTCCAAATCAGGCACGGTGCGTCTGGTGGAGGCTACTCACAGGTGGGAGAAATTGATGCGCTTCAGCCAGATCAAGTTTGACTGATTCGCCTTCACAGGTTCAGGCGCATCTGCACCAGCGTCTTTTCTTCCACAAAGCCATACCTTTTGAGGGTCTCGATAGCCTCCTGGTGGGAAGTGGCTATTTGAACTCTCACACTTTGCCTGGGGTAATCTGTCAGGAGGGTCAGGGCCCTGGTGACCAACGTCTCCTCCACACGGCCACGGTAGTCGGGATGGATCGTCATTTCCAGGCCATGTCCTCTCCCCCACCAGGAGGCGCGCACGGTGAGAGTGGCGATGAACTTGTCACCATCATCCACAGCCAGCCGATAGGTTCGCCGGCCGGAAAAGAGGTCACCCAACCAAGCCATCGCTCTCTCGCCAAGACCCCTTCGGAAATCATCCTCACGAATGGGCCTGGCTCGCTGCTCACCGGCCGAGGCAGCGGCCTGAGCCAATTCGTACTCTTTGTACCACTCGCTGTAATCCCTCTGGCGTAGGGTCAATCCCTCGGCCGGGACGAAAGTAACCCGGCCTACCCTCTCCAGTTGCAATTCTGCGATGCCCGCAAGTTCCTCAAAGCCTAAATCCCGATACAGTCTTAAGGCTGGGCTGTTGTCAGCACGGACCTGGAGATTCACCGATTCCCCGCCCCGGTCGCGAGCCATGCCGATAGCTGCCTGCATCAACGCACGGGCAATGCCTTGGCCTTGGTAGGCGCGCTCCACAGCCACGTTGCTGATGAACCACTTTCGCGATTGCCAACCGGAACGGTTGACAGTCACGTTGCCCACCACGCGCCCCCCTTCCACCCAGACGAAACCGGAGAAGGTCTCGTGAAACTCGGGGCTGAGGCGGTCCAGCACCCAGAGGAGAGGACCAAGATAGCTCACAATCTTTAACTCGCGCAGGGCCTCTTGACCCCGAGAGTCCAGTTGGTCGGCGAACGCCCTTTCGATGAGGGCAGCCACCTGTCTCAAATCGCGGCCGGGCTCCATGGGCCTGAGACCTCTGAACCTTTCCCTTTCGCCGGCAAGGCTGGCTACCATTGTCCTCCTCCGAAGTTATCCTCAAGC
>JAOZOT010000759.1 GCA_029933115.1 Anaerolineae bacterium
GGGGCACGACTTTATGCAATGCCCTGAGGGGCACGACTTTATGCAATACTACACCCCAATAGAGTCCTGGGCAAACACTCGCGTCACAACTATGGAAGGTAGTTGGCAAGGGCTGGGTATTGGCATCAGTTGGTTCTTTGAGCTAGGTGATGAAGAGCTGGAGTTTGGTCCGCGTGACCGATTGACACAAGACTTGAGGCATGATCCTGCTCTGGAGCAGTTTCGTGAGAAATGGGCGGCGGAAGGG
The DNA here is from genome assembly GCA_029933115.1 of Anaerolineae bacterium. Classification (GTDB taxonomy): domain Bacteria; phylum Chloroflexota; class Anaerolineae; order E26-bin7; family E26-bin7; genus E26-bin7. Next base: position 248 of record JAOZOT010000759.1, read on the forward strand.
TATCAAATACCATGGTGCTGGGAAGGGCACAGTATAGACGTGAAGGGAGACATGGCAACATCGCTTCGGCAGTTCGCCGTCGAGCATGGCGAGGCGGCCTTGGGTCTTCTGGGCTTTAGATCTATTGAGCGACGATTTGACACAGTAGGTATTGCCCTGGGGTCCCTGGACAAGATTTGTGCAGTCGAAGGGGGAGGCGGTCTGGTCAAGATTGAGGCCATGAATACATCAGACTGGCCCTCGTTTACGAGAATCCCAGGCAGAGAGAAATACCTAATCCCCCGCAGGCCCCGTAGTGCGTTGGGTCCAGGTGGTACCATGAAAGAGCGTTTTTGGTGGTGGGAACCATATCCTTAGAGGAGAGAGTAGAGCGATGAAGTGGAGTAAATGGTTAATTGTGGGTTTGTCGGCTCTTGTCTTGTTGCTAGCTTTAGCGTGTACTTTAACGAGTGAAACCCAGTATTCAAATCCACCGTCAACCCTTCGAGATTCTGATTTGGTAGGCACCTGGGAAGCGCACTATATGGAGTGGGGTAGCGACAAGCTGATCCTTAGAACTGACGGGACATTCAAACAGGTCTACCAAGACCATACTGTAAAAGGTTACGTTTATGAGACTCCGTGGAACGAGTGGTGGGTGGAGCGTTTTCCCGATGGGAGGGTGTGGGTTCACTTGCGAGGAGCACGATTTTATGCAGCAGGGATTAGAATAGCCGAATTGGAAGGAATGAGTGGTTCCTGTCCTGAGAACCAGCCGGATTGCTTTTGGGGTAAGATGCCCTGGTCCTTCTACGACCCGATCGCAGATGAATCTCTATACATGGTCGGAAAGCTTGTCCTTAACGTACAGAGTGACGCTTCTGGGAATCTGGTATTGCTTCACATGCTCCTCAGCAGAGATGAAGGGTTTGAGAATGTCTTTACAGGAAAGGCAATCGGCTTCAGCCGTATCGAAACACGGTCACCGTAATGTCTAGGCCGGTGTGACTGGGTACCGAGCGTGATAGTGCGCACAGACGGCGGAAAGGGAACCCTCCGCCGTTTGCTTTTCGGCGCAGGTCCCAGCGGGCTGTACGATGTGCAGTACCGGGTGGACGACGGCGAGTGGACCGACTGGCTGACGGGCACGGCCGTCACCGCGGCCGGCTTTGTGGGGGAGGCGGGCCACGTCTACCGTTTCCGGGTGCGGACGTGGGATTGGGTGGGCAACGAGCGAGCTTACCCGGCGGTGGCGGATGCCACCACGCGCATCCGTG
>JAOZOT010000760.1 GCA_029933115.1 Anaerolineae bacterium
TTCTCCGCTTTTGACGGATTTTGGTTTTGCTTTTATAATGTCCGGTGGGCCGGGTATTCCGCATAATCAATCGTTGTGGCGGCGGCTTCGCTCGCGGCTGCGGCTTAGCCTTGCCCCCTGCGGCGCGTCGGAGCCTCTGGCTGCTCCGCACCTTTGGGGGACGGCTTATCTCCCTAGATTTCGCCCAAATTAACGTCTACACGCAGTGGGGCCAACAGGGCACGCAGGCCGCTACACAAGCTGTTGGCCAGGGGATCGGCCTCATTAATAGAAGTAGACGTAAGCCAGAAGGACGGCCACAGGATCCTGTAAGCGGTCGATGGGCAAGCGCGCCAAAGGGACGACTTGCTCTGGGGTCAAGGTCGAGAGGAGAACACCGATACCCCATTGCCCATTCTTCTTCTTACTGCGCACGGCGGCTCGCCGCACCGGACGGATGTACTCCGTCGCCGGTTCAGTGACCCGGCCGACTTGGCGGCCGGGCACCTTGGGGTCATCGTACCATTCCTCGACACTTTCCGCCGGCTTGCGGGCGCGGTCGTGAGAGTACTCTTTGGTGTGGATATGATAGCCGCGTGCCAGAGCCCGGTTGACATCGTCTTGACTGCCGCCATGACCGTCCATACGTAGTATGGTGCGCTTGCGTTTCTCTTCATCCAGGTCCAGTACGTCTTCTGCGGCCTGCACTAACGCCTGAAAGACGCGAGGTTGCCGGGTTTTGCCATCATACAAGCGGTCTACAACGATCTCATCGTACCATGTGGCCAATACCCGGCCCAATTGCCGTCCCCGACGGTTGCGTTGCTTGGCAAAATAGCCTTTGGTGGCGAAAGCTGCTTTCTTGCCACAGGGCCGGCCGGTCATATCTGTGTCCAACAATTGTAGGCTTTGCCGATAATCATGCCGATAGCCAAGCCCATGTTGCTGATAAATCTCTTTCATCGCCCGGTACATTTCCCGGACATTTTCGGGGGTACAAGCATTCAGGGTTTCACTGATGACCGATTGCTCCGCACAACCGTCCCGTCCAAAGGCCCGCTGCAGGCTACGGTCAGGACGCACGCGCTTGTTGGCTTCCACCAAACCGTGGGCTCCGGCCAGAATGGCGATCAAGCCATCCATCAATTTCTGCGCCGGCGTGTAGCGCACCACTTTCTGAGCAATCTTCACTCTCTCGGCAATGGGCCGAAAGATGCCTAATTGCCGCACCTTCAGCCCGGTGGCTGCCAAGGTCACGCGAGGCGTGAAGTGACGTTTTTCTTGATTTGTGGTAGACTTACCCATGGTGATGGACCTCCTGTTGAAAGTATTTGGCCTTTACTTACACAGGATGGTCCATCATCACCGATTTGTCAAGAGAGAGGCCGGTCCTTTAGCATCGTGCCTCTAATTTGGGCAAAATTTGGGTAAATAGCCTCCGCTGCGCTCCGGCATTTAGGCGGAATGCTCGCGGGTTATCCGCCGCGCCGTTAGGCAGAGGGACTGGGGACGGTGATGGAG
>JAOZOT010000238.1 GCA_029933115.1 Anaerolineae bacterium
CCAATCATTAGCGACTCAAGTCGCCACTACGAGCATTTTTCAGACACGCTGTCAGATCTCCTCCAGGAGCTCCTTGAACTCGCTGAAGGGTATAGCCGTCAGCGTCTGGGTCATGGCCACTCCGAAGGAATTGGCCAGGACCGCTACTTTGGTCGCCACCTTGGCATCTGGAGCCTCGAAAATGTGCAAAAAGTCATAGGCTCCCAGCAGGGCATAGCTGGCTACGCGCTTGACCTCTGGACAGTGTCTCTGCAATTGCCGGTTGAACTCCTCATCCATTTTGGCCAGGGATTTGACCCGCTTTGCTCCCTCAGATGATACTTTGGACAATAGTATAAAAGTAGCCATCGTGCTCCCTCCTCTCTCTTGCTATCAGCCTTTTACCTTTTCTGCACCCAGCACCAACTGGGCCACTCTTTTCCCCAGGCCAATGCTGTTGCTGACTGTCCGATCATCGGGATGGAGCTGGCAGGAGTCGGTCAGATACAGTCCCTTGATGGGGGTCTCTATGCCTGGCTTGTGCCTGGAGAAACCGAGTTCACAGACCGGCTGAGCGTATTCATCGCGGCTCACCCGGTATTCCCTGATCCAGTCCTCGCTGAAAGCCGGGTTGATCCTTTTCAGGTACCCTATGTATTCCTCCAAGAGCCTGTCGTCGGGCACGGCATATCTCTCGTCGGTAGAAGGCAGGTATTGGGGCAGGTAGATGATCGAGTCGCCGCCGAAGTAAGGACACGGATTGAGGTTGGTGTATTCGATGACACCGGCCAAAGAGATGGCCGGATCGCTGATGTTGGTCCAGAAATAGGGTGTCAGGGATTCTTTCAAGCGAAGTAGCACGCACATGACCCCAATGGAATCAATACGTTCGATTTTCTGCAAGTACTCAGGAGAGGCTCCGTTGAGCATAGTGGCGAAGGTAGGGGTGGGGACGGTGGAGATCACAACGTCGAAAGCCTGACGCTGACCGTTGCAAGAGATACCGGCGACTCCTGTCTCCCGAACTTCTATCTCCTGGACGGTGACGCCCTTGAAGACACGGGCGCCATTTCTGAGGAGCTGTCTTTCCAGAGCGTCAATCAGAGTTTTGGTTCCACCCTCGATGTAGCCCAATTTCTCTTGCTGAGTGATTTTGGTGCGCGACTTGCCTAGCCGGTGGATGCGCGCCCACATCCAGGCCGCCGATAGCCGCGCCGCGTAAGGACCAAATTTCAGGCGGATCAGAGGCTCGTGGATCACTTTGTATGACCTCTGGCCAAAGCGCCTGACCAGCCATTGGGAAACAGGCACATCCTCGATGCTCTTCCATCCGTCCCGCCTCTGGCTTTTGGTGTACATTATCATGAGGCCGAACCTGAGCCTGTCCACGAGGCTGAAGGGGGAAAAGGTCAGCAAATCGAGAGGTGCCCCAAAAGAGTAGAGCCGTCCATTGTGGTACAGCCCCATCCTGGTTTTGGTCCAACGCAAGCGAGAATCCAGGCCGAGCTCGCGCAGCATGTCGAGGAGGTCGGAGTCGTTGAGGCAAATAAAGTGGTAGTATCTCTCGATGTAGTGGCCGCCCAGGGGAAAAGAACTGGCCAAGCCGCCCAATTCCTTTTCCTTTTCAAAGAGGACTACGTCTTGCCCCGCTTTGGACAGTTCGTAGGCTGCCGTCAGCCCGGCCACGCCTCCGCCGATGACTGCGATTTTCAAAGAGTCTTCTCCTTCCCTCATTCTCTACTACCTTTGCGCAGATTGGGGAGGCGCGGGCATTGCCTGCGCCTGCCATTGAGCTCCGTAAAAGGGGTGATTCAGAATCAAATCGCGGTAGTGCCTTCCATCGCCCAGGTAGTACCAGATATAATACCACAGAATGGCGCCCAGAGCCAGGAGGCTGAGCAGGGGTGTGTGAAAGACGAAATCGCGCAGAAAAGAGCGTCGCAGGGCGATTTCCACCACCGCCACAGCGTTGTTCTTTCCCGGCCGAAACCCCAGGTTGAGCTCCGAAGCATCCTCGCCGACCACCTCGATCTGGTCTGGGTCGCCGACGCCCAATCCCCGCTCCGCGCACAGTTGAATGTGCCCAATGTCCCGGGGGTCGAATCCCATGATTTTGGCTGCGATTGTGTCCAGGGCCACCGCATCGCCGGAGGCCAGCACCCGGTTGGCCACCTTGGGCCGGCCCGACTTGGGGCCATTGCCCTCCAGGCCCACGGTGCCATCCATCACGGCGAAAGCCGGTTTGAATAGCACATTCACGTCGGCCAGAGCCCGGTCAAGGACCAGGTGGTAGTTGTGTCTCAACTCTCTGAGGCAACCCCACTGATTTTTTAGAGCTCCGGTGATGACTGTGCGACCATGAGTTTTCATCACCGGGATGGTAATCAGGGTTGTCCTCTGGAGGATCTCCGGAGCTTCGACTTCTTTCAGGATCAGACCGTTGGGCACCCTCAGCTTTTTGAAGGGTCCCTTTGACATGTTGACCCAGGGCACACCGTAGCGCCGGCACAGATCGGCCATGCCTGTCTGCTGAAAGGCTCTCTCCACGTTGACCAGAATCTGGCCCGATTCGACCAGATAGATTTGGCTCACGTATCCTTTGAGGGTCTGAATGACTCCTTCCACTACCCAGGGGCCGGTCACTGTCCCCGGCAGGAAGAAATCAAAGCCCAGGTTTGGTTTCAGGGCTACCTGAGCGCCCTTGGGCACAAAGCTTTTCCAATCGGCCAGTTCCATAGCCTCACGCACCGCCTCTGGCACACTCTGGCGGACTTGGACGAGGCTCACTTTGGGTCTCATTTTCCTGGAGATAGCACTCACTCCACCCTCACTCCGGTCAGCAATATTTTGTCTTCCTGCACGCTCCCGTCTTCAGCCAGGACCGGCAGGCGTTCCCCTGTCTCCGCCAAGTACATCCCGACTTCAAGCTGATATTGGCCGGGAGGTGTATCCGGCGACACTCTCAGATCATATTGGTCGCGCACAATCTCCCCGGCCTCCCAGGTGGTGGTCGGGTAGAATCCATCCACCGGCGGGTTGTCTTTCTGTCCCCATAAGTGGCCCTGCGGGTCTGCCAGATGGATGAAAACGGTATAGTCCTCATCCATTGCTTTCAGAGCCTGCCAGAAAAGGGTCAGATGCACCTCATTGCCCGGCCGGAAAGCCCCCGTCATATTGTAGCCCAGAAGCCGGACCTTGTCAGCCAGATTGGCCGACAGCGGGTGCTCAATGTCCAGGGCCTCCACAGGGGGCGGCTCCCGGCGGGGCACCTCGACGGGTCCGATGGTCAGCTCACCTCCTCCAGCGGGCGGCAACCACTGGCCAGAGGCGGGATCGTAGACGCTAATCGCAATCTGATAGTAGCCCGGCGGCGTGCCCGGCCAGACCTCTATCTCGCGCACGTCCCTCAGCACCAATCCCTTGGGCCATTGGTTGGTGGGGTAGCTGTCCCAGTAGGGACGTCCATCCTGTTTCCCCCACACATGGTAGACGCCGTTGATCAGATCGAGGAAAATCCGGTAATCGGCTTCCATCTCGCGCCGGGCCTCCCAGTAGAGGTTCACCCGCACTTTGCCCTCGAAAGGCGCCTGGCTGCCGTCCACATCGTACCCCAAAAAGGCCAGGTCGTCCCCAAACCAGGCCCGCCGGACGTGTTGGGCCGGCACCACCTCGTCGGGAATGTGCTCCGGCGTCCGGTAGAGCCAGGCGTAGTCAATGCCTTTCAAGCGCACCACGTGCTCGGGCTCCAGAGAGCGGATGTAGTTGACCAGGGCCGGGCTGGGGTTTTCCCGTTGCACCTGGTTGAGGTAAAAGACTACATAGTCGGCTGTGTGCCAGGGCATGAGGTTGGTGTCGCCTTTGGCGTCCAGCCGATCCGCCGAGCCGAGGAAGAAGGGGATGAGTTCCCGGTGATACCAGGCAGAGACCTTTAGTTGAGCCGCTCCCGGTTTCTGATTGAGGTATCGAGCCATAAGGTCCAATCCCTCACCCCAACCCACGTAATAGGTCTTTGGAGCCAGCCAACTCCCACCCACCAGCGGGTTGTAGTAGGTCAAATAATAGGGGTAGTGGGGCAGGGTAAACCCGGCCTGCAGGATGGCGGCCACTGCCAGACCCAAGGCCCACAGCCACCTTTGCGAAGGTTTTATTCGCAACCTTTGCCGGGATTCCAGCAGTTGACAGAGGCCCAGCGCGGCCAGGATCTCCACTGTCGGGTAAACGGGCAAAATGTAGCGGTCGAACTTTTTATCGCCCAGGGTCATAAAGAGGACGAAGGAGAACAAGTAGGCCCACAACGACAACAGGCTCAGCTTTCGAGACCTGGCCTCTCTCTCCTCGTCCTTCCCCAGCAGCAGGTCAATGAAACGCTGCCGGTGCGAGCCCTCCTTTGCTCTGGCCGGATTTGTAATCCGGCCGCCAGACTGCCGGATTGCAAATCCGAGGGGAGCGAAAGTGCGTTGTCCTTTGACCCAGAAGCAGAGGGCCGCCGCCAGACCCAGGAGAGTTAGAGGTGTCGTCCGAAACAACAAAGTTACCGGGTAGAAGAGAGGGCCAGGATCGTCTACCACCCGCCCCAGGAAAAAGTTGCCTTTGGTGTGGGCCTCGCCGGCATACCCTATGGCTTTGGCCAGAAGCCCCTCTACTGCGCTGATGGGCTCAACCCACATGACTGGCCACAGCAAAAAGAAAACCAGCAGGGCCACAGCGGCCCAGCCCAGCCAGGCGTTGGCCCACCGAACCAGGGCTTCCCGCTCGATTTTGCGCCAATCCTCGACCTGAGCCAGATAGCCAATCGCACACAGCAGGCCCACGAAAGGGGCCAGGAACAAGGCCGGGCCCTTGCTCAAAAAGGACAGGCCGGCGGCCAGGCCAGAAAGGACCAGAAAAGTCCGCCAGCGACCGTGCCAGGCGCAGATCAGGAAGCTCAGCACAGCCATGGTCATGAAAGTAGTAGCCAGGGCGTCGTGGTGGATGACCCGCGAGTGGGCGAGGTAAAAAGGGTCCAGAGCCAGGAGGATGCCGCTCAGAAGGGCTGCCCTGGGGCCAAACATCCGTCTGACCATAAAGTAGACGGCCACCACACAAGCTGCGGTCAAAAGGGCCGTGGGGAAGCGCATCACCGGGAGGTAGTCGGCGCCGACCGAGGGGCGCACGGGCACGGCGTCCAAAAAGGCCCGTAGACCGGCCAGGCTCGGCTGTCTGGCCTGGGACAGATACTTGACCAGCAGCCCGGCCGTTCCCGTCCACTTGGTGGTCACGCCGGGGTGGCCGGTCTGAAAGGTGTGGGCAAAGTCGCCGGCCAAGAGGGCCGAGAAGAATTGCACCGAGCGCTCGATCCAACGTCGCTCGTCAGCAGTGATAAAGACGCCCAGGCCGAAGGCCCGTGGCCCCAGAGCCAGCAGAAAGAGACCCAGGGCAATGATCCATTGTTTGGCGCCGGAGCCCTCACCCTTCCCCTGGCCCCCTCCCTCCCCCGAAATTCGGGAGGGGGAGCCGCCGTAGGCAGCGGGGGTGGGTGAGGGTCTGGCTTCAATGTGGTTTCTCTTCACTTGCCTTTCACCATGAATTCGCCCAACACGATTTTGTCATCGGGGGGCAGGATGCCATCTTGCCTTACACTCAGCCTCTCGCCTGTTTCGGCTTTGTACAATCCCACCGCTATCCGGTAGGGGCCGGGCGGGGCTTCTGGAGAGATGGTCAGGTCGTATTGATCGCGCACGATCTCGCCCGTCTCCCATCGGCTCGTAGGGTAGAAGCCATCCACGGGTTGGTTATCCTTCTGCCCCCAGATGTTCTGCTTCTCGTCAATGAGGTGAGTGAAAACAGTGTAATTCTCGTCCATCTCCGCCAGGGCCTGCCAGAAGAGGGTCAGGTGCAGGTCGTCACCGGGTCGAAAGTCGCCCTCGAGGC
>JAOZOT010000239.1:0-2781 GCA_029933115.1 Anaerolineae bacterium
GCCGTCTGTTCCCCTATCATCAGGTTATACTTTTTCCTGATGTAAGCCACAATAGCCTCGTCTATTCTCACCCCACCGACGCGCACCGAACTGGAGACCACAATGCCATTCATAGCAATCACTGCCGCCTCGCTGGTGCCGCCGCCGATGTCAACCACCATATTGCCCGTCGGCGTGGCGATGGGCATCTCCGCTCCGATGGCTGCGGCCAGAGGCTCGGGAATGAGATGGGCTTCCTTGCCTCCGGCCTCAAGGGCAGCATCGTGCACAGCCCGGCTTTCCACACTGGTCACTCCCACAGGTACGCTGATCATGACCTTGGGTTTGAAGAAACGAAATCGCCCACAGACTTTTTCAATGTAATAGCGCAACATGGCATGGGTCACCATGTAATCAGCGATGACGCCATCACGCATGGGCCGTGCCACCTCGATAGTATCTGGCGTCCGCCCCAACATGCTATAAGCTTCGCTGCCAATAGCTACGATTTTGTTGTCATTAGTCGAGATAGCTACTATAGAGGGTTCTTGCAAAACGATGCCCTTGCCCCTTACGTGAACCAACACATTGACCGTTCCCAGGTCTACACCAATCTCTTTCCGAAACATTCACCCTCCACGTTTATTCTTCTATTCTCTCCTGGGGACGTGCTCGCCGTCGCCTTTTGCGAGCCACCTTGAGGCGGACACGGGAACGACGCAGGGCCCCTTCGATAGCGGCGCGGTCTATATCTGGTGGTTTCTCTTTTAAGAGTTGTTCCGCCCGCCGGCGAGCTGCCTCGGCCCGAGCCTCGTCAATTTCGTCGGCGTGCTCGGCCGTGTCGGCCATAATGATTACCCTGTCCGGACGTACCTCAATGTAGCCTCCGCTGACGGCAAAGATCTCCTCTTCGTCGCCCTTCTTGAGGCGCAGTTCTCCCTCCTGCAGAGCGGTGATCAGGGGAGCATGGCGGGGCAAGATGCCCAGGGTGCCCATGATGCCGGGAGCCACAACCATGTCCACCTCATCGGAGTAGACTTGCCGCTCCACAGTGACGATGTCGCATTTTATGGTAGACATTTGTCTCCTCGCAGAAAATGGCTGCTAGCAAGATGTAGTTGCACCCGTCTCCTCCTTTCGCAACCCTTTGGCCTTCTCCACTGCCTCGTCAATAGTGCCCACCATGTAGAAAGCCTGCTCAGGGAGGTCGTCGTGCTTGCCCTCTAGAATTTCTCTGAAGCCACGCACCGTCTCCTTGATGGGTACGTAAGCCCCTGGTCTCCCTGTGAAAGCTTCGGCCACAAACATGGGTTGGGAGAGGAAGCGCTGGATTTTGCGCGCGCGGGCCACTGTCAACTTGTCCTCTTCGCTCAGTTCTTCGACGCCCAGGATGGCGATGACGTCTTGCAGGTCTTTATAACGCTGCAGCACCCTCTGCACTTCGCGGGCTGTATTGTAATGATCCTCACCCACAATACGAGGGTCTAGGATACGGGAGGTGGAAGCCAGCGGGTCCACAGCCGGGTAGAGTCCCATCTCAGCGATGGAGCGTTCCAGGGCAATAGTGGCATCCAGGTGAGCGAAAACGGCCACTGGGGCAGGATCGCTGTAATCGTCGGCCGGGACATAGATGGCCTGCATGGAAGTAATGGAGCCCGTCTTGGTGGAAGTGATGCGCTCCTGAAGCTCGCCCATTTCTGTGCTCAAAGTGGGCTGATACCCCACTGCTGAGGGCATCCGTCCCAGCAGGGCTGAAACCTCCATGCCGGCCATAGAGAAACGATAGATATTGTCAATGAAAAGCAGTACATCTCTACCCTGATCCCGGAAATATTCGGCCAAGCAGAGCCCGGACAAAGCCACCCGCAGCCGCACGCCGGGCGGCTCGTTCATCTGGCCGAAAACCATAGCTGTCTTGTCAATGACTCCCGATTCCTTCAACTCGGTCCAGAGGTCGTTGCCCTCGCGGGAGCGTTCGCCTACGCCGGCAAAGACGGAGAAACCGCCGTGCTCGGTGGCGATGGTACGGATCAACTCCATGATGATCACCGTTTTACCCACTCCAGCCCCACCGAAGACACCGGTCTTGCCGCCTTTGGTGAAAGGAGCCACCAGGTCAATGACCTTGATGCCCGTCTCAAAGAATTCAGGTTCGGTCACCTGCTCCTCGAAAGGTGGGGCCGGCCGGTGGATGGGGTAATAATCAACAGCTTCAACGGGTCCCAAATTGTCAATGGGTTCGCCCAGGACGTTGAAAATGCGCCCCAGGGTGTTCGGCCCCACGGGCATGGTGATGGGAGCCCCGGTGTCAATAACTTCCATGCCCCGCCGCAGGCCATCGGTAGAGTCCATAGCTACAGTGCGCACCCAGTCGTTGCCCAGGTGCTGCTGCACCTCAACTACCAACCTGCCTCCGTCGCGGGGAATTTCCAGGCCATTGTAGATTTCGGGAAGCTGTTCGGGTGGAAACTCCACGTCAACCACCGGTCCCATGACCTGTACGATTCTGCCCCGTGTACCTTTGGCCATCGTCAAACCTCCTTAAGAGTAGTTATCTATCTAAAAAGTCCCAGCAGGGAGTTCAGGAATCCCAGGACCTTATCGCCGTTGAGGATGAGCATAGCAGCCAGCAAGATGTAGAAAGTACGGTCAATGCGGCGTTCCAGCCGGTGCTCAACTTCAGTGATCCTCTGCTCCAGCCGATGCTCGCCGTCGCTTATCCTCTGCTCCAGGCTGGCTTTGACCTTGACTATCTCCTGCCTCAGGCTGGCTTCGACCTCGCTTATCCTCTGCCTCAGGCTG
>JAOZOT010000239.1:2881-5863 GCA_029933115.1 Anaerolineae bacterium
CTTCGACCTCGCTTATCCTCTGCCTCAGGCTGCCTTCGACCTCAACTATCTCTTGCCTCAGGCTGCCTTCGACCTCGCTTATGTTCTGTCCCAAGGCATGTTTCGCTTCGAGCACGTCTTCTTTTGTGGCCGCCTGCTTCTCGACGGCTTCTTCGACGAATTGAACCAGAAGCGCCGCTTCTTCTTCGCCTATTTTGGTGCGCAGCTTCTCGTAAACTTCTACCGCCTGCAGCATAGCCTCTCTCCCTTACGGACGTGACGGGGATAGCCCTTACCGCTAAGGGCAAGGCTTTCCTCTCCCAATCATTGCGCGGCCGCTCGCGCCTGGGCCATAGCTTCGGCACCTCCGGCGATGTCCATGATCTCCCGTGTGATAGCCTGCTGGCGGGCCTTATTGAAGCTCAGAGTCAGTTCTTCTACCAACTCTGCGGCGCTCTCGGTAGCGTTGCGCATGGCTACCATACGGGCGCTGTGTTCGCTGGCGATGGACTCTAGCACTGCCTGATAGACCTGAAGCTCGGTGAAGCGCGGCAACACTTCATCTAGGATCGTGTGCGGATCGGGCTCATAAATATATTCACCAACCGGGGTCGGCCTGACGTCTTCGACGTATTCGGCCATGGCCTGGGTTCCCAGCTCCATAGGCCGGATAGGCAACAACCGCTTGATAGCCGGCCGCTGGGTGAGGGTGGTGATGAAATCGGTGTAAGCCAGGCAGACCAGGTCAAACTGTCCATTGAGGAAGCCATTAATGGCCACCCGGGCGATGGGAGTGATGTCGGTCAATCCAGGGGCAGCAGGCAGGTTAGAGAACTCGGCTACTATGGGCTGACCGAGCCGCAACATAAAGTTCCGCCCTGTGCGGCCTACGGTGATTAGTTGGACGGTCGCTCCTTCCGCTGCCTCAATGAACTCCAGGGCCCGGCGGATCATGTTGTGATTAAAGGCCCCGCATAACCCCCGGTCAGAGGTTATGAGCACCAAACCGATGTTGTTCACGGGGCGAATCTGAAGCAAGGGATGCATGGCTTCATCTGCCACCCGCTGACTGGCCAGATGGGTAAGTACCTCCCAGGCCTTCTGGGCATAGGCCCTGGTGCTCAACACTTGATCTTGAGCCCGCTTCATTTTGGAAGCGGCTACAGCCTCCATAGCGCGGGTGATCTGTCCGATGTTCTCCACACTGCGGATGCGTCTCTTTATTTCACGAGCAGTAGCCAATCTCTCACCTCACGTAAAAACTAGCAAATCACGGTGTCCCAGTGGCGACTTTCCACGAAAGTCGCTACTACAAACCAGTTTGTGCTCTACTGAGCTTCGGCCTCTGGAATCTCGCCTCTGAATTGCTTGAACTCTTTGATAGCCTCCCGTAGGGCCGCTTCGTTTTCTTCGGAGAGCTCTTTCTTCTCAACGATGCTCTGCCCAATCTCGGGGTGATGCTCGGCCATCCAGTCGTGGAAGGCGTACTCCCAGGCTTTGACCTCGGGGATGGGCACGTCATCCAGATAGCCGTTGGTAACAGCGTAGATAATCATGACCTGTTGCTCCAGAGGCATAGGCTCGTACTGAGGCTGCTTGAGGATCTCGGTGATACGCTGTCCCCGTTCCAATTGGTCTCGCGTCGCTTTGTCCAAATCGGCTCCGAACTGGGCGAAAGCAGCCAGCTCTCGGAACTGGGCCATATCCAGCTTGAGCTTGCCGGCCACCTGTTTCATAGCCTTGGTCTGGGCCGCGCCTCCAACCCGAGAGACAGAGATACCGACGTTGAGAGCCGGGCGGATGCCGGCGTAGAAAAGGTCACTCTCCAGGTAAATCTGCCCATCGGTGATAGAGATCACATTGGTGGGAATGTAGGTCGTGACGTCGCCCAACTGGGTCTCGATGATGGGGAGTGCGGTCAGTGAGCCGCCGCCGTGTTCAGGAGCCAGCTTGGCTGCTCGCTCCAACAGACGGGAGTGGAGGTAGAAGATGTCACCCGGGTAAGCTTCACGACCCGGTGGACGCCGCAGCAGCAGACAGACCTGACGGTAAGCCCAAGCGTGCTTGGTCAGGTCGTCGTACACAATGAGGGCATCTTTGCCCTGCTCCATGAACTCTTCGCCCATGGCGCAGCCAGCGTAGGGAGCAATGTACTGCAAGGTCGCCGGATCAGAAGCCGAGGCCACCACCACAATGGTATGTTCCATAGCTCCGTGCCGTTCCAGGGTGGCTACCACCTGAGCGATGTTGGACAGCTTCTGTCCGATGGCCACATAAATACAAATGAGGTCTTTCCCTTTCTGGTTGATGATAGTGTCAATAGCCAGGGCCGTCTTACCTGTCTGTCGGTCGCCGATAATCAACTCTCGCTGGCCTCGTCCGATGGGGATCATGGAGTCAATGGCCTTGATGCCGGTCTGGACTGGGGTGTCCACGCGTTTGCGGAGCACCACGCCGGGAGCAATGCGCTCGATGTTGCGGTACTTGTCGGTCTGGATGGGGCCTTTGCCATCAACCGGCTGGCCCAGGGCGTTGACCACCCGGCCGATGAGGGCCTCGCCCACTGGCACGGAAATAATGCGCCCGGTGCGGTGTACAATGTCGCCTTCCTCAATCTCAGTGTAATCTCCCATGATGATGACGCCCACGTTGTCCACTTCCAAGTTGAAAGCGATGCCCAGGACGCTTTCGGGGCGGCTTGGCTTGGGAGGGAATTCCACCAACTCACTGACCATGACTCCGGGTAGGCCTGAGAGGCGGGCGATCCCATCACCTACCTCGATCACCGTCCCCACCTCCACGGCCTGGGGCGGGGCTTCGAAAGCTTCTATCCGCTCTCTGATCAGGGTTGCAATATCTTGTCCGACCGCCATAAATTCCTCCTAGATTTCTTTTTATAACACTTCCAGCATCGGTAGCTCTGCACTCAATCGTGGTTGGGCAGGCTGCCCCACTCCGAGGGCGCAGGAGAGGAAAAATTTATGGTTTTTTGGGCGGCGGCTT
>JAOZOT010000761.1 GCA_029933115.1 Anaerolineae bacterium
CCGGCGCTCACCGTCTCCGGGTACTCCGCCCGGGCCAGACCGCTGCCCCCATCACCGGCCGCCACCCGCACGGCAAAGCCGGCGCTGCTCACGTTGCTGTAGTATACGGTGTCACCGCTTACATAGGCGTAGGGGCCGGTCTCGTGCAGGGTCAGGGTGATCGAGGGGTATCCGGCCTGGGGGGACAGCGTTCGTCCCGCAGGTGTTCAGTGTCTGTTTCTTCGGGGACAACCAGAGCCTCCTGCTTCAGAAGCGTTATCAACCGTGCTACCTACTCATCGGTGATGGGATATTTGCGCCGGATGCGGGGATAGTCAAGTTCCGGCTTTCACACACATTGTTGATTCGCTTGCCCTCAGCCATCACCCGCCCAGCGCACCCAGGGCAAGTCAACAGCGTTAAACAACCGACGATCGGCCGTCCAAAGATCACACCTGAGAGCTTCTGCCAGAGCGAGATAATAGCTGTCATAGGCTGATGCCCGCTTCAGCCGCAACGTCCATTCAAACGCCTGACGATTCTGCTCTACGTTGGGGGCAACCAAGCGCACACTTAACCCCAGGAGTTGATTTAAAGCGTGTCGTCCCTCGTCAGGTGTCAACTGCCCAAAATGGACCGCCTTACATAACGTGGATGTCGTCTCGTAGGCCCAGAGGGCCGGTGCGACGAGTTCAGCCCCCTGACCTACCAGGTGAGAGACCAGAGCACGGACTTGCTCTCTCTGCGGATCAGGTAACACGAGTTTGAGGGCCACACTGGCATCAATGACTACCGGCGATCCAGCCACCTCGCTCCTCCAGTTCCTCCCGCTCTTGCCGCAACAGCTCATCTACAGAGATCGTCAAGCCGCCACGCCGGGCCAGCACCTCGGCTACCAATGCGTCCGTCCGTGCTAACCAGGCCTGCCAACGGGCCAGGTTGTCATCTGCTTGCTCCTTTTGGAGACGTTTGTAATCCTCAATGCTGACTAGCGCCGCTTTGGGTTTGCCGCGAGAGGTCAAAATAATCCGTTCGCCACGATATGCGACGCGGTTGATCAGAGTGGAAATATCCCGTTTCACCTGCCCGATGGGTATGAAAGCATCTGTCATTGTATTTTCCCCTTGTATCAATTGCACTATCCTGATAAGGAGTATAATGCAAAATCAGGAGGGTGTCAAGTTGGTGACAGTCTGCAACGACGCGATCCGGTCGGCCTGATGGCCACGCTCTGGACCGGGCAGTGAGTCTGCTCCGGGCGAAGGACTCGTCGGACCACCTAGGGAGTGAAGGCATAGCAAGAAAAGCCACCGAAGGCATTGCACTCCTTCGGTGGCTTTGGCGCTTTCAGCGCTTCGGTGACCCCGCCCGCAGGGCAACCCGCCGCCCGTTGGCGTAGTAGTACTTGGTGACCGGCGCACGGATGCGCGTGGTGGCATCCGCCACCGCCGGGTAAGCTCGTTGCCCACCCGATCCCAGGTGCGCACCCGGAAACGGTAGACGTGGCCCGTC
>JAOZOT010000762.1 GCA_029933115.1 Anaerolineae bacterium
GGAGTACAAGCAATCATGAACAACCGCAATGGCCGAGTTCACATCCCTGTCACTGTGCATAAAAATAACGGAGATGAGAGGACACCTGAGCACATTGAAGCAACGGTGAAAGAAGCTCAGGAAACCGAGTGCATTGGGCTGAAAGAGCAGCTAGAGGCGGCCCGACAAGAAGCCGATGATTACAAGGACAAGTACCTTCGCGCTCAGGCAGAAATGGTCAATTTCAAGAAGCGCCTGGAGCGCCGCTGCGAAGAGCAGGTGGAAGAAGAGAGGAAGCGTCTTCTCCTGAAATTCCTATCGGTGGCCGATAATCTGGAACGAGCTCTGGATCACGCCGACACCGACGGCGATAGCCTGCGCGATGGGATTCAACTCACTTATCAAGAGCTACAACACCTGCTGGCTCAAGAGGGCGTGGAGCCAATGACGCCGGAGGGTCAGCCCTTCGATCCTTCATACCACGAGGCCGTGAGCGTTATTCCTACCTCAGAGGCCAAGGCCGACACCGTGGTCGCCCAGGTTCAGAAGGGCTACCTCTACCGAGACCGGGTTCTGCGCCCGGCCAGAGTCCACGTGGCTGGAGATCCGAATAACGAGGAAACAAGTCCTGATAGATGAGAAGCTCACAGGAGGGGATAGACTATGTTCTACTTCGATCCGCTGTATCTGGTTTTCGCCTTGCCGGCCCTTTTGCTGGCTTTCTACGCCCAGTTCAGGGTGCAATCCGCCTACCGGAGATACTCCCAGAGAGCCAACTGGCAAGGCATCAGTGGGCTGGAGGCAGCTCGTTATCTGCTGTCGAGCGCCGGCCTGGGTCACGTCAGGGTGGAGGGCACACCAGGACAACTCACCGACCACTACGACCCTCGCACCAAGACCTTGCGCCTCTCGCCCCAGGTGGCACATAGCCGGTCGGTAGCCGCGCTGGGCATCGTGGCCCACGAGGTGGGCCACGCCATGCAGGATGCACAGGCCTACGCTCCTCTGCGCCTGCGTACCGGTTTGGTGCCGGCGGTCAACCTGGGCTCGTGGCTGGGGCCCATCCTTTTCCTCGTCGGCTTTCTCATGCGGGCCCCATCGCTGGCCTGGGCGGGGGTCCTCTTCTTCGCCGGTAGTGCCGTCTTTGCCCTGATTACCCTGCCGGTGGAGCTCAATGCGTCGGGGCGAGCCTTACAGATGCTGCGGGCGACGGGTTTGGTGACGGGAGGACAGGAGATAGAAGGAGTCAAAAGTGTCTTGAACGCCGCAGCTCTGACCTACGTGGCTGCCCTGGCTCAGGCCCTGTCCACTTTACTTTATTACGTTTTCCTGCTGACGGGCTTTTCGAGAGACGAATAGAGTTCGCCGCTTTGAGGCCGACCGCCGGGGTGCAGGGACGGAGCCTCTGCCGGGGGGCCTGGGGAGTGTCCCTCCATAAATTTTCCCCCCATCCCCTCAGAGCGTGTCTGAAAATTCGGGGGGGCGCTCGTAGTAACGACTTCAGTCGTTTTT
>JAOZOT010000240.1 GCA_029933115.1 Anaerolineae bacterium
CCGGTCATTAGCGACTCAAGTCGCCACTACGAGCATTTTTCAGACACGCTGTCAAGGCCCGAGAAAGTGGGGTTGAGGGGGTACCTCTCAGGCTCCCCAGGCTTCGTCGCGCAAGCCGAAGGCGCGCTCCAGTTCGCCGGCCAGTGAGGTGGTAAAGTCGGCGTCAACAACCTGCGCAACCAGGCCCCGCGAAGCCTCGAACCTTTCGGCTACGGCCAGCAACCTGGTCGCTGTCTCCCTGGTGAAAAGACGCACCAGACCAATTCGCACCGAGGTCTTGAAAATGACGGCCAAAAGAAAGCTCCCCCCCACGGTGGAAACGAGGACGTTGTGTTTTTCCCCTTCATGGAAGAGCAGCTTGAACTGGTCTCGCTCACCGACCAGCCGGGCTATCTCGGTGACGGCAGCCATATCGCCGGCTACCAGGGCCGCCAGACTGGCCAGGTCTACACTCTCTGCACTGCCCTTGTAGCTAATCAACTGCCCACTGATGTCAATCAGCAGCACACAGGTCGCTCCTGTTTTGTCGTATAAGTAGCTCAAGTGCTGCTCGACTTCATCCAATTGTTGTGTGGGCAGAACGACACCGGCGGTCATTGTGTCACTCCTTCGAGTTGGCAGAACCGGGGGAGCTCGACGAGGAAGATCGGCCTTCCGTGCTCGGCTCTGGCCCCTCTGCTCTCAATCGAGGCTCAAATCCACTCCGGCAAGGGGAAGGGACGGCTCTTCTGTAGCCGCTTTCTCCAGAATTTGTCCTAATCCCAGCTTCTCGAGACAGGCTTTGTTCCGGCGGTCAAAAGAGTTATAGACCCGGCGATATTTGGCTTCGGCCTCCTCTGGACCCAAGATTCCCCTGGCACTGTGGCATATACCTTGGACTAACGCTCCGAGGGCTTCTCCCACCTCTCTGGCCTCAAGAGGCTCTGACGACAGCGACGAAAGGTCTACTTTGCCTCCAACGGTACTCACGGATTGGAGGAAGGGGTAACCGGCTCGCAACCTGGCCAACCTATATTCAACAACCTTCAACAAATCATCTCGACCAAAACCTCTGTCACCTAGCTCTTCCATCAATTGTTCGATAAAGTCGGACATGGCCCGAAGCACATCGGGAAGCCTATCGCCTGCCGCTTCTGCGCTCTCTGCCATTTTCGCCTTCAGCCTTTTGGCGGCCACGTTGGCCGTCAGGTTCAGGAGGGGCACGTTGATGTTGCGCACACAGAGGATGCACAAGCAACCCTCCCCCAGATTCTTGGCGATGAGCCGCCCCTCCCCATAGACCAGGTCTATGTCCCCCACCTTCCGCCGCCGAGCGGTCGCCAGCCCGGCCATGGTCTGACTCATGGTCCGCCCCACGGCCGAGAGGATGGTCTCGTCGAAAAGCTCAGGCAGAGCAGAGGCCGACACTTGCCCCTTGCCATCGCAGACAAAGCAACCCGTCACCCCTACCACAGCGTTGATGTCTCTTAAAATGTCTTCCATAACTTCATACCTCTGACCTGACGGCGCCGGCTATCTTCGCAAGCCGGCAGCCCGTTAACATGGTTGGGCATGTTGCCCACTCCAAGGGTACAGGAGAGCGGAACTGTGCCGCTAAAAGCTCGGATGTCATGCCGTCCAACGATAGTACAGCCAGTTTGTGATGGAGAGCAACAACCCTCCCCCAAAGACACCGGCGAAGGAAATGAATCGGCACAGCCAAAGACCGTGGAAAGCCCAGACTGCTGGGAGATTGGGGACGAACCGGGAGTAGGCGATCACGTGCCCAATGACAAAGACCACCAACAGAACCGCCCCAATTATCAGCAGGCTCCACACGGCCGGCTTCCTCACAATTTGCAGCAACCGTCTCAGCAGCAAGGCATACCAGATCAAGGCCGCTGCCATGAGCAGAAAACCCACATCGTTGAGAATCGCTTGCACCGGCATATCTTATTCCACCCCCTTGGTCATGATTCGCTCGGCCACTTTCTTGAAGACGTAGGCGCCCCAAAGGCATAGGACCCCTGAAATCAGCACCAGGGTGTAATTTATCCACTGCTCGGTTACTGTGAACTTGCCTCGCTGGATATAAGCTATACCCTGCCAGATAGTGTAGATGAGGATCCCCGAGGGGGCCAGAGCCAGAAACTGCCAGTTGGTTCTCCTGGCGAAAGTCTGCTCATATTTTCTGGCTATCATTCCCACCGTGAAGAACCCCCACCAAAGCAGGAGCCCTCCCGCTATGGAGAAGAAAGTGGTCAGCGGAAAGTACAGAAAATCTACGAACGCTCCTAGCAAAGCCCTGGCTTCTTCCATGAGATTACCCTCCTTTTTGGTTTTCCAGCACGGCGCGCATGAGTTCCGCCATCCTCCTGGCTTTGGTCGAGCCGATGAACACGGCTGCCGCCTTTTCAACTGCGGGCAGCACGTTGGTCAACTCTTCCGGCGAGACCTTCTCACCGGCGCCGGCTTTGGCCAGTTCGCTGTCGAAAAGGACACCGCCTGTCTCACCCAAGACCTCCTGGGCGATTTGACGCAGTTTCGCTACCAGAGGTTGCACCTCAACCGCTTTCTCAGCCTCTCCTGCCTTGAGCAACGACGACAACTTTTTGGCGGCCACGTTGGCCGTCAGGTTCAGGAGGGGCACGTTGATGTTGCGCACACAGAGGATGCACAAGCAACCCTCCCCCAGATTCTTGGCGATGAGCCGCCCCTCCCCATAGACCAGGTCTATGTCCCCCACCTTCCGCCGCCGAGCGGTCGCCAGCCCGGCCATGGTCTGACTCATGGTCCGCCCCACGGCCGAGAGGATGGTCTCGTCGAAAAGCTCAGGCAGAGCAGAGGCCGACACTTGCCCCTTGCCATCGCAGACAAAGCAACCCGTCACCCCTACCACAGCGTTGATGTCTTTCAGAATAGCTTCCATAGGTCTGCCCTCTTTCTGCAACCTTCGTGCTGTTCCAGTCTCACGAAGTCCGGGGGACCATCGGCCCAGGCGCCGCGACCGAGCCTTCGGGCTGAGCCCCAGGCCAGAGGAGTTAGGGGAGGACTATGCCCAGGCAGCAAGAGTTTCTTCCACTTTGGCCGCCACCAGTGCCGGTGAGGCCTTTTCTGTCAAGAGCAGGCCCACGAAGAAATCGGGCTGTTCCAAGACAAGCATCCGGTCCTGCCCCATAGTCACCACTCCCCAATTGAAGGACCCCAGGGCCAGAGCTTCGCCCACTTGATCGGCAGCATTCCCCACAAAAACAGCCACGGCTCCTTCCTTCTCTGCGTTGCCCTCTACCGCTTCGGCGAGGACGATGCCATCTCTGGCTACGATAACCGCTCCATTCACCATCGCCATTTCGTTGAGGTCGTGGGCCAGTTTGTTCAGTTTGTCTTCCATTGACGCCTCTCCTTCGTCAATGCGTTGCATCCCTTCCAGGAGGATGCTGTTCCAACTTTTATCTATGGTTCTTTCAGGAGATGTGACACCATTTTGCAGGCGGAAGGTACCCCCATTCCAGCGTAAGAGCTCATATACCGCTTCTTCGCCTGTCAGCGGGCCCATGGCGGCGTGGACTATGCTGCCCCCGCTGCAAAAGATGATACCCTCTTTACCCAGGTACTCCAGGGTTATCTTGACTTCGTTCATCTCCTGGCAGTTCAACTGGATGAGATTGGCCAGACTCAGGTCCTTTAAACTTCCTTCTAGTGGCATGTCTTCTCCCTCAGACAAATTATCATCTCTCCGCTTGTCACTCAATTGAAGAGGCTGTCCAACGTGTCGCTGAGCGAGGTGCTGAACTCGGCATCAAACACCTGACTTGCCTTCATCATCTCCGAGGTGGCAGTGATCTCCAGCAATTCTCGGACGGCTCGTTTGGTGTAAAGCCAGACCATTCCAATGCGGCTGCTCTGCACCCGACGATCAAAGATGAGCGTCAGGAAGAGTGTATCGCCCACATTGGCCGAGTAGACGTCGTAGGCTGCGCCTTCGTGAAAGTTCAGGTTAAATGCCTCCTTCTCCCCCAAATGTCTGGACATCTCGAAAGTGGTCGCAAAGCCACCGGCCAGCAAAGAGACCAAAGTGGTAGTATCCAATCCCTCTGTGAGCCCAACTTCAGCGATGAGCTGACCGACGATATCGGCCAGGAGAATGCATTGGGCTCCTGTCTCGAAACGCAGGTTAGAGAGGCATTTGGTGATAGCATTGAAGCGCTCATCGGAGAGGATGAGCAGGCCCTTTTCGCTGACGACTATGTCTCTCAGGGCCTCCTGCACCGTCTCCATAAAGTCCTCTATGTGGAAAGGCTTGGTAAAATAGCTGTAGGCTTGGAGTCGTCGAGCTTCGGCTTCAACCTCGTCAGAACCGTATGCTGTGATCAAGATCATCCTTGTAGCCGGTGAAATGGCTCTGACGCGTTTCATCAACTCTAATCCATTGATGCCGGGCATCCTGAGATCGGTGATGATCAAGTCAAAGGGCTGAGATTCAATCTGCTGCAAAGCCTCCTCGGCCGTCTCCGCACTGACCACTTCGTAGTTGTCTCCCAGGTCCTCCAGGCTTTCTTGCAGGAAAAAAGCCACCTTCTTCTCGTCATCAACGATCAAGATTCTCTTTTTATTATCAATGCTCATTATACTCCGCCCCTATACAGGTGGGTTTAGGAATATCTTCTTTTCTATAATATACCACGATTTTCCGCCGGTGAGGGTTCCGAAACGATTAAGATTTGGTTACAGAATCGTTACACAACAAAAAAGCCGGACGCAATGACCAGTCCGGCTTTTGAGAGGATTCTGTGCAGACCTGAAAGGTTGCCAAAATCCTTTGGGGCTCTCACCTCACCAGTTTAGAGGGGCGAGGAGGGGTGGCGAACATGTAACCAACCCCACGCACGTTCAGGATATACCGGGGGTGGGCTGGGTCGGGCTCGATTTTCTGGCGCAACCGTCGGATGTGCACACGGATGATGTCACGGGCCTCGCGCTCATCACAGTCATAGTTTTGCACCTCGCGCACCAGATCTCGGCAACTGAGAACTTGATCGGCCCTCCCCATCAGGCAGGCCAGCAACCTGAACTCTGTAGGAGTCAGATTTAACAATTGACCGTGCAGAGTAGCGATGTGTTTCTGCAGATCCACGATGATCCCCCCAGATTGCAAAAAGCGCGCTCTTTTGGACTGATCGCCTTTGGAGGCAACGGTCGGTATTTCATCTTCTTCCTCTTCGGCTTTCAGTGCCCTCAGCATCTCTTCTACTTTGGCCACCAGTTCCTGACGGCGCCTCTCTTGCCGCTGCCTGGCCAGACCGCTCTCCACGCTGGCCACTATCTCCTGAGCACCGCAGGGTTTAATGAGATAGTCATAGGCTCCCCGGCGCATGGCCTGGATAGCCGATTCCAAACTGCCATAGGCGGTCAACATAATGACTACCGTATCCGGTGAGAGCCTCTTGGCTGCTTCCATCACTTGCAGGCCATCTACCTCTTTCATCACCAGGTCGGCCAGAACCAGATCAAAGGTCTCTTCTTCCAGTTTTTGCAGGGCTTCTTCGCCGTTCCTGGCGCTGGCAACCCGGTAACCTTCCAAAGAGAGAATCTCTGCCAGTGAAAGGCGTGTGACTTCCTCGTCGTCCACGACGAGGATTTTGGGTCGGTCAAACTCGTTCATTCTGAGCTCCTGGCGTATTTCACCCTCCCGCCGGATAGTGCGCCCTTCAGTGCGTCCCTGAGGCGCTGATGAGCCTTAAGAGATTATCCGGGTAGCGAGGTGCTTTCGGCGGGGCCAAAGCCTTCGGGCTGCTTTCAGGTCCAAACAGGGCAACAACACTTAAGGGGGAGACTACCCACAAGCGCCCACTACGAGCAAGAGTTGCGG
>JAOZOT010000763.1 GCA_029933115.1 Anaerolineae bacterium
TCGTGACCGGATAGTGCATGCAAACGCCCCGTCCGTTCCTCACGCAACCATGGTTTCAGGCATTCGGTCGCCCTTCAGATTCCTCCGTTTGTCCAACAGCAGGACACGGCTTGCCCGATTCGGGTCCGGGATCTGGTCCAGTAGGACCCCTTCGACGTCGAGCCGAATACGTCCCACCTCGCTCGGGCGCTGCACGACGATGCGAAGAATGTCCTTCGCAAGTCGCTGGATCACACGGGCTGCCCGTTCGTGCGGCGTTTCGGCCTCAGTGAGCGACATAGCCTGGCGCACGGCCTCGACGAGCGTTCTCGTAACAAGCAGCGAGATGAGGGCTCCGTAGATCATCGCCATCGCCGTGTACTTGTTCTGGCCAGGGATCTCATCCAGACGATGGGCCCCCTTCAACTGGCGGAACAGAAGTTCCACAGTCCACCTCAGCCTATAGGCCTCGGCCACACCTCTGGCGTCCAGCTGATCGGGCGACAGGTTCGTGAAGTAGAGGTGGTATCGCTGCTCTTTCTTGTCCCAGATCCCCACAAGCCGGAGGACCTTCCTGTCCCTCTTCTTCGTGCCCTTGTACGACCTGCGGTCGAACTGGACCTCCACCTCGACGTCGATGATCTGGCGCACCATCGTGGAGAGGACGTCCTTGAGTTTCTTGCCCTTCACTTGGATTGCCTGTCCGCGGTGTGTCCGAAGGCATCGGAGGATCCTCGGGTTGGCACCGTTCTTCACTCGGGAGATGAAGGAACCACCGTTCTCGACGATCCTCGCGAACTTCCGGAACGCATAGTAGCCGAGATCCATCAGCAAGAGCGCTCCCCGTACCCACGGCCCGACCGAGAAGGCCTTCAGGTCCGACGTCTTGCCATTCGTTACCTTGACGCTTTCGACGCCTGAGCCCGAGACCTTCTGGACAACGTGCACCTTGAGTGCCGCCGGCGAGTGGTTCGTGCGCGAGCCCGGGAATAGTGATCGCAAGCAATCGTGGAGCTTGATGACAGTGGAGTCCGTACAGAACAGCTCCCTGAACTGCCCAAGCGGTCCTGCTAGACCAGGGCCGGTGGACGTTGCAAGCGCGTCCATCATATGCGCCAGGACGGCCTGGAGAAACACGGGCAAAGTCTTCTTCGTCATCCACTCATAGAATGAAGACTTCCGCATCCCGACCTTGGCGACCGACAGGTATGTCTGCAGAAGACCAGCAACTACGCGTCCGTCTCCAACTCCGAAGCACAGCGCGATCGTCCAGACGAACGCGTCTAGAACGAGATTTCTTTCGCGCAGCTGGAATCGCGTTTCACGAGCAAGGCTTTTCAGCTTCTCGTTTGGAAGAAGGGCTTTCAACTCGCGCCGACTTCGGATAGATTTCTTGCGGGCCATTAGTCGCTCCTTTCGGTACACTCGAAACCTACGAACTTCGAATGTATGAAAGCAGCTTCTATGGCCCATTTCAATAGGCCTACGGCTTTCTAAACCGGACACAG
>JAOZOT010000764.1 GCA_029933115.1 Anaerolineae bacterium
CTCTGCTCCGGCCACTTCAAAGCCGCTCCCGCCAGCGTTTCTTTGTCATCGCCTTATACTCCTTCCACAAGAAGCCTTTTTCTTTGCCTGTCCCAATCAGATCCCAGAAATATGCAGCATTGTCCGCTGCAGCAAAGCCTTTTCTAGATGAAACGTAGCTCTCTGGTCCTTTAGTTACTTCGATAGGTTGGGGGACCCATATCATGGTCGGCCAAAGGTGAAGTGATTTTTTCTCCCACTCGCCGCCTAAATTGATCACTATCACTTGACCCAGGTAGGCTGCGACCTCCCGCATAAGACGCATCGTTTCCTCATCATCCATCGGCACCTGTCCTTCCTCCACAGCCTGATGCAGAGCGATCAATCGTGCCTGCAATCGCTTCAGGCTCTCCGGAGAAAGATCGAGTTCCTCTGCTGTGCAACCTAGCCGCTGTCGCAATGCCTTGACCAACTCCGGGACTTCTCCTGCTCTGATAGCGCGCCCCAACGGATGTCCTCGTCGACCAAACTCTATGATCAGCTTTTGAGTCTTGGTGCTCATAGCCTCAACTCCTGTGCTATTTATGGAACGTCCAAAACTTGCCAGGGAATACCGGCCTCACCTAGCGCTACCTGAAGCCCTCGGCTAGGGCTACCGTTAACAAAAATCCACAGCGGTTTGATCTCCTGTGCAGCATCGAATGCGATTTGCCTCCGGATGTGGGAACTTAAACAGACCCTCCCGTGAGTGGTGGTCTTGACCTCCACGTACTGGTCAGCAGCAGGTATGTACCCATCATAGATCCGCCGACCACCTAGCACACGAAACCGACCTACCTCTACTGACAAATGCCGTCCAACTTGCTGCTCGCCCCAGCGACCAATGGCGTTGGGACCCCGCCGTGCCGCATCCCATATCGTCTCCGTGTACTCCAGCCTTTCACCAGCCGGCGGACGCTCCACTGCAGGGAAGGCATCACCCCCTTCAATCACCTTCACCATCCCAAAGGCCAACCCAAATGCCAGTGCCGGGTCTAGGAGCACATCCGTTGCTCCAGGCCCGCCCTCTCGATACCCAAGCTCCACAAGCACATTCGCCAAGGAGCGCTCAATGGCCCAGGGGGGCATATCCGAAGGGATGGCTTCAAGATGCCTGGGATCACCCGAGAGAATGGCATTGGCCAGGGCCACCTCGACCGGATTAACGAAGTAACGACCCCCTTCCACAATTTGGATAACACCCTCGCCGGTGATGCGCACCCCGAAGTCCTCTTCTAAAAGGATGTAATGCCCCGTTGGGTCGGTGTAGCGCAGGGGGTTGTTGCGCACGTAGCTGTATCTGTTAAGGTCCTGGGGATTGGCAGGGTTGGGCACGATGGTATCTGCGCTGATGAACCGCCCCAACGCCGGGTCGTAGTAGCGGGCGCGGTAGTCGTAGAGGCCCAGGGACTGCTCCCACCGCTGCCCGGTGAAGGTGTAGTCGGTCGGCAGCGAGGCCGGGTTGCCG
>JAOZOT010000241.1:0-4481 GCA_029933115.1 Anaerolineae bacterium
AGCACCGGTCATTAACGACTCAAGTCGCCACTACGAGCATTTTTCAGACACGCTGCCAGATTTGTGCAAATCGGCCTCAGGAGGGCGACGATGATGGACCAGGTGCTGGAGAAGACGAGGACAAAAGCGCTGATGACAGCCGAAGAACTGCTGCGATTGCCTGACGACGGGCTGCGCTACGAGTTGGTGAAAGGGGAACTGATCACGATGGCACCAGCAAGCCCACGACATGGTAGAGTTGCTATGCAACTGGGAAGGCTTCTGGCCAACCATGTGGCAGAGCATCAACTTGGCGAGGTCTATGCCGCCGAATCGGGATTCAAGCTGGCCCAAGACCCGGATACGGTGCGCGCTCCGGATCTCTCCTTCATCGTGCGGGAGCGTATTCCTCCCAGGGAGGAGCAGGATGGTTTCTGGGCTATTGCGCCCGACCTGGTGGCTGAGGTCGTCTCCCCCTACGATACAGCCCAGGACGTACAGACCAAGGTGGTCGAATGGCTGGCTGCCGGAGTACGGCTGGTGTGGGTTGTCTACCCGGACGAGAGGATGGTGACCGAATACCGCTCCTTGACTCAGGTGCGGGTGCTGACAGAGGAGGATTCACTGGATGGCGGCGATGTGGTACCCGGCTTCACCTGCCCTCTGAGCGAGCTCTTTGATTAGCGCCTATCAATTTGTGGTAACGACTTTGGCCGTTGAATCCCGCATAAGCCGTCAACCGTAACCTGCGGGAGGGTAGATTGTTCACCCTTCCTTCCCCAAGAGAGGAAAAACGCTGACTCATGTCTTCCAAAACCGTTCTTATTGCCATTCTCATCACGTTAGTTGTCCTGACCGTTCTGGTGGCTGCCGGTGTGGTGATAATGTTGGTGGTCTGCCGGCCAGAAGCGACTCCAATGGTTCAAGCCACAGTCACCCCTTCATCCACTGTTGCCCCTTCGCCCAGCCCGACCTTCACCAGTCTCCCGGCCACGCCTACTGTAGCGGCTACACCCACAGCATCTCCCACTGCCACCCCCGAAAGGGACATTGTTTTCACCGTTGACAGTGACCACATCGAGGCTGGAGAGTGTACCACCCTGAGGGTCAGCGTGGAGGGTGTTTCGGCAGCGTGGTTGGAGGGGGAGCCCGTGGTAGGTGGCCAGGCGGAAAAAGAAGTCTGCCCCTGTGAGGACACTACTTATGTTTTGGAAGTAACCCTGGCCGGTGGGGAACAGACCAAGCGTACCGTCACCGTCTATGTGGAAGGCGAGTGTGCGGAGATAAGGCTCACCAGAAGATGGCCCCCTATGGAGTTGCAGGATTGGCCACGACCCGAAGGTGACAACGGGCGGGGGATGCATTTCCTGGTGGAAGGGTATTATACCGAGGAAGAGTTGGACCTGCACATCGCACGCCTGCGCGACATGAACATGAAATGGTGCCTGGTAATCTATAAAGACGAAATCCATCTGGAAAGAGCGGCCAAAAAGTTCCGCGAGGCAGGCATCATGGTCGTGTGGCGCAAATTCCT
The DNA here is from genome assembly GCA_029933115.1 of Anaerolineae bacterium. Classification (GTDB taxonomy): domain Bacteria; phylum Chloroflexota; class Anaerolineae; order E26-bin7; family E26-bin7; genus E26-bin7. The sequence continues at coordinate 1,514 of JAOZOT010000241.1, forward strand.
CCGCCCAGACCAACTCTACTTCAATTGGGGGCGCGACATCGAGATTCTGAAACGAGTGGGGATGCCACCTTACATGCAGGTCTACAACGAGCCCAGCGTGGGGCAGGAATGGGAGGAGGAACCCGTCAACAAGGAAAAGTTCCTCAAGAACCTGCGCCGCACCTGCCAGGATGTCTACAACGCTGGCGGTTACGTTGGCCTCCAGTTCGTCAGCGAAGAATGGCTGACCGACGCCCTTCGCGATCTCAAAGCGCACGGCGGCGAACCCATCTTCAAACGCATGTTCTTCGTGCCCCATCCCTACGGCATGAATCATCCCCCTTCCTACCAGGAAGACGTTCACGGCGTCCTGGGCTTCCTCGTCTTTGCCGACATATTCCAGCGGGAAATCGGCTTTGTGCCTCCCATGATCGCCGGAGAGGGTGGCTGGAAGTACGGCGCCACCGATGACGCCCGTTTCCCCAAAGTGGACGACCAACTGCATCGGGACTATCACGTTGAGTTGTTCAACTGGTTCAGGACCGGAGTGCTCTCCAATGGTCAGCCTCTACCTGACTACCTCTTCGCCTATTGCGTCTGGTTGATCTCCGACAAGATGGACGACAACGCCTGGTACGACAGTTTCGCCGGAGACCGAGTGCTGACCATCGAAGCCGTCAAGGCTATACCGCCTTTCGAACGCAAGTTCAGTTGGGATGAGAAACCGTGACCAGACAACAGTGGAGCATCTTAGCCGTTCTCAGCCTGGCTGTGGTCGTAGTTTTCTGCGTGCTGGCTACGATTATCGTGCGCGACCTTTCGGCTGAGATCTCACTCCTGTTGGCTATGGCGCGGGCTACCTTGACTCCCGCGCTCACGCCCACACCGAGCCCTTTCCCCACTTTCACCCCCACTCCGCCGGCGGCCGGCCCCTCCACCTCGACGGCCGACGAAGCCATCGCCCTGGTGCGGAGCTTTCGGTACGACCCCGCCCAACAGGAGACTGTGGACAGTCTCATTTCCACGCTTTTGGTGGCCAGCCAGCAGATGGGTAACACAGTGCAAGTCGAAGGTTGGCACGCTGCCGATCAGGGCGGCAATCTCTGGATTGTCACCTTCAGCTTCTGGGAGAACGAAAAGCCGAGTTCCTATGAATTCTGGGCCGACACCACAGCCGGCACCGTGAAAGGTTACAACGAGCCGGGCAAGACACTGTTGGCTCTCCTGCGCCAGGACCTCAGACCGCCCTTGGGCACACCGACGCCGGTCTCGGTGAGCGCTTCTGTGGGAGATACGGTGCGGGATAATTTCACCCATTGGGACTATGTGGTAACAGAGCAGCCAGAACTGGTTCAGGTCATAGCCGGGCTGAGTCAGGAGGTGACCTCCGAAACCGGCTATCTGATCATCCCCCTGCGGTTGACCAACGTCTCGGACAGAATTCAGGAGATAGGGAGCGAGTATTACTCTCGTTTCTCGGTGCGCGACGGAGAGGGCCGCCTGGCCACTCACCTGAGTTGGGAGGGCTATGGCCAACCCACGCGCCTCTATTGCGAAGCTGAAGACCTTCCTCACTTTGCCCAAAATCCACGACGGGTAGCCCCTGGTGACAGAATAGACACCGCGCTGGCTTTCGAGTTGCTGCCTACGGCCAAAGGCCGGCTGACTCTGAACATCGTCGTTTACGAAGGCAATTCACCTCACACCTTCTTGATTGATTTGGGGTTGGAGGTGGCGCCGACAACAAGATGAACGAACTACTCACCCTCGCTCAAGCGCAAGGCGTCGTCAGTCGCAACCTGCGGGAGGATGGCTGAGTAGTGTGAGGAATTTGACTTGAATAGAGAGGTGACATTTGTTGGGCGTAAATTTTGACATTATCAGGGAAACGCGCGCGTATTATTGCTTGGAGTGTGGCAAGTGTACCGCCGTGTGCCCCATCTCCCGGCGGGAGGCCGGTTTTTCTCCCCGAAGCATGGTAGAGGCAGCCATCTCCGACCGGGGCGGGGAGCTGTTGCACGATGGGCGACTCTGGTCTTGCCTGACCTGCCGGCGGTGCAGCCTGATCTGCCCTTCAGACGTTCGCTTCTCCTGGTTCACCCGTGACCTGCGGGCCATGGCCCGGGGCATGGAGCAGGAAGGGCATTGCTCCCACGGCGAGACCATCCAGACCTGGATGCGCATGATGGCCGACCCGGAGCTCAAACAGAACCGCCTGGAGTGGTTGGACGGGGAATTACGAACCTCCACCGATTCTGACACCGTCTATTTTGTGGGTTGCTTGCCGCATTATGAGGTGCTCTTTCAAAAGATCGGCGCGCAGTGCCTGGAGATCGCCCGCAGCGCGGTGAAGGTGCTCAATCACCTGGGCATCGAGCCCATTGTCCTGGCCGACGAGCGCTGCTGTGGCCACGATCTCTTGTGGGAAGGGGACGTCGAGAATTTCCGCAAGCTGGCTGAACTCAACATTGCCTTGCTGCGCGAAACAGGGGCGCGGCGCGTCGTCACCACCTGCCCCGAGTGCGCCTACACCCTGAAGGTGGACTATCGAGCCTGCGGAGGCGGTCTGGACATGGAAGTGCTGCATCTCTCCCAGTTCCTGGCTCAGCAGTTGGAAGCGGGTGGATTGGAACCGGGGGAGTTGGGTGGTCGGGTGACTTATCAGGACCCTTGCCGCCTGGGGCGTTACCTGGACGTGTACGACGAGCCTCGGCAGGTGGTGGCTGCCCTGGGGCTGGAATTGGTCGAGATGGAGTACAATCGTGGGCGTGCTCTCTGCTGTGGCACCAGCGCCTGGACCAACTGCGGAGCCACGGCCAAAAGCATCCAGGTGGATCGCCTGCGTGAGGCCAGGGCCACCGGCGCGGAAACGCTGGTCACGGCCTGCGCCAAGTGCCAGATTCATTTCAAGTGCGCTATGGACGATACGCCGCCGGGGGACGAAATAAAGATCGAGGTCAAGGATTTGACCACTTTGGTGGCCGAGGCT
>JAOZOT010000241.1:4581-5819 GCA_029933115.1 Anaerolineae bacterium
AGGCGACTTTCTGGCTTGGGTCCGCGCCTGGTGGGAAGAAGCCGGGGTTTGAGAGAGGGGAGCTATTGGGGCAGTTGATCTTGTTGCCAAGTATACTGCCCTGGGCTTTGCGGGGGAAGATGCGGTGATCGCTTGGGGTGAGAAACGGAGGTGAGTAGAGATGGAACAAACGGTGACGAAAATCAGGATTGGCCGCGATGGCGATCTATACATCCCGGCTACGGTGGTGCGGGAAGCGGGTTTCAAGCCGCAAGAAGAGACCACGCTGGTTTTCAGCCATAGGCGGATGGTCGTCGGAGAGCCAGAACAATTCACCGATCCCGGTGAGTTGCTTGAATATCTGGATGCGCAGGGGGAAATAGAACTTTGCAGGTTCGATCAGATACTCGCCGATGAAGATATCCCTGAGGTCACGCTTGAGCAGCTAGATCAGATACTGAAGGGTATCACTATTCCCATTGAGGAATATCTTCAGGAGGAAAGAGCCAAGGTAGATGATCCTTTTCGTTCTTGACGCTTGCGCAGTCGCCAGGGTCTACTTTAGAGACATTGGCACAAGGAATATGCGCCAAATTTATGCCTATCCCCAAAGTCAGATGATTGTGCCAAGTGTTGCTCTTTGTGAGATACTTTCCACGCTGATCAGCGCTTACAACAACCGTGTGCTTGATGGAACGCAGTATCGAGCGAGCCGTGCCGCGTTCGAAGGCGATCTCAAGAGAGGCAAAATCAGGTCTTTCAACGTTGTTCCTGCTGTCATTGAGCTGGCTAGGGAGCTTATCTGTAAACACAAAGTCCAGTCTGGCAAGATGGGATTAGGGGGCGCAGATTCGATCTACTTGGCTCTGGCTTTGCACCTGGCGAGAATAGTCAAGTCGCATGGCTGGCGAGTGATCTTGGTGACCTCTGATGGGGCACTATACAACTCTGCTATGGACGAGCCTGAACTCGAAACCTTTCACTTTTGGACGTGCGATATGGGCTGTAACTGTGGGGTTGAAGTCATCCCCATCAAGGGCAAGCCAATATCACCCAATACTTGCCCAAACTGTGGCAAGGCTTGCCCTGAGTGCCGGTACGATTTATGTCCTTCAAGGTATAAAGTCACTTTCTGATAGGCTTTCAATTGTAGGGCAAGCTGGTTTCAATAGGAGAAACTATTGTGGAGCAATACAGTGCTACGGTGATGGATCACTTCTTGAATCCGCGCAACGTGGGAGACCTGCCCGACGCCCACG
>JAOZOT010000765.1 GCA_029933115.1 Anaerolineae bacterium
GCCGGGAAGCAACTCCTCATCCTGGACGAGGCCCAGTCCTGGCCGGAGGTCTTTGTCCGCTTGCGAGGGGCAATCGACCGGGATCGCAGTCGAAAAGGGCGGTTTCTGCTCTTGGGCTCCGTGTCCCCCTCGCTTATGACCCATGTCTCGGAGTCGCTGGCAGGTCGCCTGTCGCTGGTGGAACTCACACCGTTTCTGTTCTCAGAGTTGAAGACAAAGGCATCTCGCCGGCGGCACTGGTTGTGCGGAGGCTATCCCGAGGGTGGCGTGCTCGAGCCAAGGCGCTACCCGCGGTGGCAAATCGACTACCTGGCGCTTCTGGCCCAACGCGACCTTCCCATGTGGGGACTGCCCGCCAAGCCGCAGGTGACGGATCGCCTGCTACGCATGCTGGCGGCCTTGCACGACCAGGTGTGGAACGCGGCCCAGGTAGGCCAAAGCCTTGGGCTCTCGTACCACACGGTCAACAACTACCTTGATTACTTCATCGGGGCGTTTTTGCTCCGGCAGCTTCCGGCCTACCAGGCGAACGTCCGCAAGCGTCTCGTCAAGAGCCCAAAGCTCTGCTGGCGCGACAGCGGTCTTGTGCACGCGCTGCTGAATGTTCCCGACGAGCGCACTCTGCTCGTGCAACCCTGGGTCGGATCAAGCTGGGAGGGTTACGTCATCGAGCAGGCGTTGGGTGAGCTTTCCTCGCTGGGTTGCAATTTCAGCGCGTATTATTTCAGGACTGCCGACCAACACGAGCTGGACCTCGTCCTGGACTTCGGGAAAGAGCTCTGGGCCGTAGAGGTCAAACTGACCTCCTCTCCGTCGACCGGCGACGTGGCGCGCCTGAACAAGGCCGCCGATATGATTGAGGCTTCCCGGCGCTTCCTTGTCTCGCAGACCAGGAAGCCGGCCGGGAACGGGCGCTGCCTTTCCTGCGATTTGCCGACCTTCCTTGAGCATTTGCGCGTTGCTGGGTCGTAGAACGGGCTTCTGCCTCAAAGCACAAACCACGGGTACACGATCGTCTCGGAGCGCTTGAAGGAGAGTTCACCACCGTAGATGAGTGCGGCGGGAACGGATACGTTGTCGGAGACTTTGCGCCAGTAGATGAGATTCTCGAAAAAGTCGGGGGCTATGGTCTGGGCGGATTTGGCCCCCACCTACTCCATGTGCCCTGTTTTTCTCCATGTAGCTTCACGTGATTCTCCGAAACCGGCCACCCGGACTAGTCTTTAACCCCTTGTGATGTGGAGAGTTGGATATCGCGGCGCGGAAATCCGCATCAACGCCCCTGCCTGCCGGCAGGCAGGGTTTCCGCCCTCTCGGGGATGTGCCGCTCTTTGAAAACGTGCCTGCGCCGATGCTTCGGGAGGCAGGGATGTTGTGTATCAATGGGTTAGCTGATATCCTGACGGTGGAGAGTGGTTATGAAAAGGGTTGCAGGTGGGGAGCCAAAGGATAACGAAAGGTCTAAGAAGTAGCCCCTTTC
>JAOZOT010000242.1 GCA_029933115.1 Anaerolineae bacterium
TTGACTCATTGACTCACCGACTCACTTGACCCATTGACTCACCGACTCACTTGACCCATTGACTCACTCGCTGACTCGCCACTCACCCAAGGAGGAATCCCATGTCCAAACAAAAGAAACTCGTCCTAATCACCATAGCTGCATTCGTTCTGATATTGGTGCTGCTCTGCGGCCTGACGGCTTACATCTCGGCGCTGCCCAAGTTCATCGGTGACCAGGAGACAGTGATCCTGGGCCAGAGCCGCTTCGTGCCCGGCAGCCGGGCTGCCCTGCGGGTGGCCGTGCGCGACGTGCGCGACGCCTCGCCGGTGGCCGGGGCCGCGCTGAAAGTCTCCATGCGCCCCCAGAGTGGCGGCAAGGCAGTCGTCCTGTTCGAGGGCACCACCGACGAGCACGGCACGGCCAACGTCACCTTCCAGGTGCCAGAGACCGAGGACCCGGCCCAGAACCTGATCATCGAGAGCCGCTCGGACCTGGGCTACGACAAGATGGAGCAGCCGGTCACCGTCAAGCGTGACTACAAGGTGCTGCTGACTACCGACAAGCCTCTCTACCAGCCTGGCCAGACCATCCACATCCGCGCCCTGGCCCTGGGAGCCTTTGACCTGCACCCGGCCGGGGGCCAACCCGTGGAATTCGTGGTGGCCGACGGCAAGGGCAACAAGGTCTTCCGCAAGAAGGTGACCACCTCGCGGTACGGCATCGCCGCCGTGGATTTTGTGCTGGCCGACGAAGTCAACACCGGCCGCTACAAGATCAGCGCCAAGTTGGAGAAAACCTCTTCCGAGCGGACGGTCACCGTCCAGCACTACGTCTTGCCCAAATTCAAAATTGACGTTGAAACGGACAAGAGCTTTTACCGCCCCGGCGACCTGGTGAGCGGCAAGCTGACCGCCTACTACTTCTTCGGCAAGCCGGTGGAAGAGGGCCAGGTAACCATCGAAGGCTACACCTTTGACATCGAGCGCCAACAGGCCGTCGCCCTCCAGGGTGAGACCGACGAGGAGGGCGTTTTCGAGTTCGAGTTCACCCTGCCCGACTACTTTGTGGCCGGCGGACTGGAGGGAGGCATCTCCCAATTCATCATGGAGATCGCCGTCCAAGACCAGGCCGAGCACATCGAGCGCACCGCCCTCAGCCTGCCGGTGGCCCAGGAGAGCATCATCATCGAGGTCGTACCCGAGAGTGGGGAGCTCAAACCCGAATTGGAGAACATCGTCTACATTGCCACCGCCTACCCCGACGGCGCCCCGGCCCAATGCGAGGTGACGGTGGACGCCGAGGGCCAAATCTTCCACCTGACCACCGGAGAGTACGGCCTGGGCGAACTGCGCCTCACCCCTGACCGGCCCTACGTCCATCTGGTCATCACCGCCCGCGACGAAATGGGCCACACCGCCACCCTGGAGCGTTACCTGGAAGGGCGCTGGGAGAGTGAGCACATCTTGCTGCGCCCCGAACGGGCCTCCTACCGGGTGGGCGAGACCATGCGCCTGGAAGTCTTTACTTCAGCTCCGGTGGGCACGGCCTACCTGGACATCGTGCGCGAGGGACAGACCATCTCCACCCGCTCTCTGGAGGTCAAAGAGGGACGGGCGGAAGCCTACGTTGACCTGACGGCCGACATGTTTGGCACCCTGGAACTGCACGCCTACAAGATCCTGCGCACAGGCCACATCGTGCGTGACACCCGGTTGGTGGTAGTAGACGCAGCCAACGACCTCTCGCTGGCCATCACCGGCGACCAGGACACCTATCTGCCGGGCGGTACGGCCGCCATCTCCTTCCAGGTCAGCGATGCTGATGGCCGGCCGGTGCCGGCGGCCATCGGGGTCAGCGTGGTGGACGAAGCCCTCTTCGCCCTGGCCGAGCAAGACCCCGGCTTTGCCAAGATCTACTTCCTGCTGGAGAAAGAGCTACAGCAGCCCAAGTATCAGATCAAAGGCTTCACCTGGAGGCAGGTGATGGAGGTTCCGCCGGAGGAACCTGCCCTGCGGGAAGCTCAAGACACCTCGGCTAAAGCGGCGCTGGCCCTGGCCGCCGAGCGGAGCTTTACCCTGAACAGCAACTCTCACAACGAGAAGCTCCGGCAGGCACAGGAGCGCCAGGCCCGCTACTTCAAGGCTGTGACCAAGGGCATCTTCCCCTTCACCTTGATCATCCCTGTGGGAATGGTCCTCCTGACCCTGTTCTCCCTGCGGCGGGACAGGGTCACCGGGCTGAGCCTGCTGATTGGGCTGCTGCTCCTGTTCGTATTCTCCTGCGGGCTGATGGCCATCCCTACCCCTGAATGGTACGGCCCCAGCCCCCTCGATAAACTAGAGTACCTGCTGAATGAAGCAGGCGAAGGGCTGCTCTGCCTGGCTCCCATCAGCCTGCTCTCCGGCCTGGTGGGATTGATCGTGCTGGTCGTCCACGCTGTGCGCCAGCCAGACCGTCCCCTGGGCTGGAAGCTGCTCCTGCTGCTGGCCTACATCGTCCTGCTGCCCCTGCTGATCTACGCCCTGATTCGGGCCGGCCGGGAACCTGACGAAGGGTGGGCCATCGTGGGACTCATCGCCTACCTGCTGGTGCCGGGCGCCTTCGCCCTGCGGGGCATTGGCTTCGGGCTGAAGAAGCGAGTAGGGATGGCCGTGGCTGCTTTCCTGGCGGCAGGCTTTACCTTCTTTGCCCCTGTGATAGTACCTATGTTACTGATAATGCCGGTCGTCGGAGGAGTTTTCTCTGGAATATCGTCTGAGCTCACGACGCGGCAGGCCGTGCCGGCCATGCCAGAGACGGCCGCTCCTCTGGGCGCACCACCGGCGCCCATGCCCACTCCGGCAATGGAAGCCGAAAAGGCAGCCGGGGAAGGGAAGGGCGCTCCCGCTGGAGAGCAGAAGGAGATGCCCCGCCTGCGCCAGTATTTCCCCGAAGCCCTCTACTGGAACCCAGAGGCCGTCACCGACGAGAACGGCCACCTGACCCTGGAGATACCGATGGCCGATTCCATCACCACCTGGCGGCTGACGGCTCTGGCCTCGGCCCAGCAGGGCCAACTCGGCTCGGCCACGGCCGGCATCCGGGTCTTCCAGGACTTTTTCGTGGACATTGACCTGCCGGTCTACTTCACCCAGGGCGACGAGGTCTCGGTGCCCATCGCCGTCTACAACTACCTGCCTCAGCCCCAGACCGTGCAGTTGACGCTGACGCAGGAAGACTGGTTCGAGTTGCTGGACGAGGCCGAGAAAGAGTTGTTCATCGAAGCGGACGATGTGGAGGTGGTCTACTTCCGCATCCGCGTGGTCCAGTTCGGCACGCACAGCCTGACCATGACCGCCCTGGGCGAGCACATGAGCGACGCCATCCGCCGCTCCATCACCGTCTACCCCGACGGCAAGCAACTGGAAGCCACCTTCAGCGACCGTTTGGAAGGGCCGGTGGAAAAGACGGTCACCATCCCCGCCGAGGCCATCAACGGCACGGCCAAAATCACCTGCAAGATCTACCCCGGAGTGCTGAGCCAGGTGGTCGAAGGGTTGGAAAAGCTGCTACGTCTGCCTCACGGCTGATTTGAACAAACTACGTCGTTGACGTACCCGAATGTCCTGGTGCTGGATTACCTGAAGAGCACGAACCAGAGCACCCCCGAGTTGGAGATGAAGGCTGAGGAATACATCAACCTGGGCTACCAGCGTTTGGTGGTCTTTGAGGTGGACGGCGGCGGCTTTTCCCTGTACGGCGATCCGCCGGCTCGACTGTTCCTCAGTGCCTACGGCCTGATGGAGATCAGCGACATGGCGGAGGTCTATCCGGTGGACGAAGCCATGATCGAGCGCACCGTCCGCTGGCTGGTGAAGCAGCAGGCCGACGACGGCTCGTGGACCGCTACAGATTACCGCGTGGCCGGGCAGCGGCTGGCCACCACCGCCTACGTCACCTGGGCCCTGGCCGAATCCGGCGTGGCCGACGAGACCGCCGTGGAAAAAGGCATCACCTACCTGAAGGAGCACTACCCCGAGGTCAAGACCGGCTACGTGCTGGCTCTGACAGCCAATGCGCTGGTGGCCTGGAACCCCAAGGACAGCTTCACCAAAAAGGTGTTGGACGACCTGGCGAGCCAGGCGATGGAAGACGACGGCGCGGTCTACTGGGAGAGCGGGGTGGAATCTTTCATGGGGGCCAAGAGCGAGATGGGCAGCATCGAGACCACGGCCATGGCTGCCTACGCCCTGCTCAAGGCCGACGCCCATCCTGACGTGGCCAACAAAGCCCTGACCTACCTGGTGCGCAACAAAGACAGTTTCGGCACCTGGCAGACCACCCAGGCCACCATCCTGAGCCTGAAGGCGTTGATCGAATCGGCCAAAGCCGGCGAGCCGACTCAGAACGTCACCGTGCGGGTCAGCCTGAACGGTGAGGAGGCCGAGCCCATCCAGATCACCCCGGAGAACTTTGATGTGGTGCAACTGGTGACTTTCACCGACAAGGCAGTGGAAGGCGACAACGTGGTGCGCATCGAAATCGAGGGGAAAGGCAAACTGATGTACCAGATCACCGCCCGCTACTATGTGCCCTGGGAGTTGGTGCCGCCTGAGGAGAGGGAGCCCATGACCATTGACGTCCGCTACGACCGCACCGACCTCCAGGTGGACGACACCGTGCGGGTGGACGTGACGGCCAAGCTGAACGTCGAGGGCACGGCCAAGATGGTGGTGCTGGACCTGGGCATCCCACCCGGCTTCGAGGTGCAGGCCGAGGACCTGAGCGCGCGGGTGCAGCAGGACCTGCAGAAGGGCGAGGATTATCCGGGGGCCACCGTCAAGCGGTTTGACCTGACCGGCCGCCAGATCATCGTCTACTTGCAGAACCTGAGCTACGGGGAGCCGATCAGCTTCCACTATCGGCTGCGGGCCAAGTATCCGCTGCGGGTCAAGACCCCTGCCTCCACAGCCTACGACTACTACAACCCTGACGCCAGCGCAGTTGAGCAGCCGGAGGAAGTGGTAGTGAGATAGAACAGCAACTCTCAACCCCTACCCATCAGCCGGATTTGAGTTGAGGGATAAAATGTGGTATCATTGAGAAGGACAAATGTGGCTAGAATTTCAGGGCTACGGGAGGTAATCTTCTGTATGGAGGAAATCGAGGTAAAAGAGGCCATTGTACGCGAGTTGGACAACCTACCCCCGGAAAAGATGTGGGAAGTTCTAGATTTTATCCGTTTCCTCATCGTCCGCTTCGAAGGACGGCCAGCTCTTGTATACGACGAGCAGGCTCTGGCTCAACTTTATGCTGAAAGCGAGGAGGAAGACCGGGTGTTGGCCGAGGCTGGAATGGCCGATTACGCCCTTGGCTTGGCAGATGAGGACACCCAATGAGAAAAGGTGACGTCTACTTGGCTGACCTTGATCCCACACGAGGTTCGGAACAGGCTGGGATGAGGCCAGTAGTGATCTTTCAGAAAGACATCCTCTGCAAGTTCACCCGGACGGTCATCGTCATCCCATTCACTACCAATCTGAAGCGGGCGCAGCTCCCAAGCGGTGTGCTCGTTCGTAAAGGCGATGGAGGCTTGCGTGAGGATTCGGTTGCCCTCTGTCATCAGATCAGGGTGTTGGATAGATCGCGTCTGACGGCACGCCTGGGCTCCCTGTCCCCGGCGGCGATGGAACAGATAGAGACTGCGCCGGCTTTCACACTGGATATGTTTGCAAGATAGTTTTAAGTTGGCGTGGCCCAGCCGCAGGTGATGGCGGTGGAGTGAGGCGCGAAGAGTGACAGCGTGTCTGAAAAATGCTCGTAGTGGCGACTTGAGTCGCTAA
>JAOZOT010000766.1 GCA_029933115.1 Anaerolineae bacterium
TGAGCGTGTTCACAGAGACTCGAGAGTTGGGCACAGTTCGTCCGGCCCCTTTCCAGATGAAGCTGGAGCGGGGGCGTGAGCCGGACCTGCTGTTTGTGGCCCGTGAGCACCTGGACCGCCTGAAGGAGAACTACCTGGACGGCCCGGCCGATTTGGTGATCGAGATCGTCTCGCCGGACAGCATCGAGCGCGACCGGGGGAGCAAGTTTGTGGAGTATGAAGCGGGTGGAGTGAGGGAATACTGGTTGATTGACCCTCTGCGTGAGAGGGCCGAGTTTTATCAGTTGGACGAGGAAGGGTTCTACCGCTCAGCGCCGCCCGATGTGGAAGGGGTGTACCATTCCTTGGCGATGCCCGGCTTCTGGTTGAAGGTAGAGTGGTTGTGGCAAGAGCCACTGCCCAAGGTGCTAGACGTGTTGCGGGAGATGGGATTGTTGTGAGCCATTCAAGCGCGAGGTAGAGAGTCCGCGATTTGAACAGGAGGCGCGAGATGGCTTTTACAGTTCAGGATTACCATGATCTGGTGCAGCTTTTGGCTGAACATCCGGAGTGGCAGTTGGAGTTGCGGCGTTTGCTCATAGCTGAGGACTTGCAGGCGCTGCCGGGGATTGTGCGCGAGCTGGCTGAGGCGCAGCGGCGCAGTGAGGAATGCCTGAGCCGCTTGGAGGAGACAGTGGCGGCTCTGGCCGAGGCGCAGCGGCGCACCGAGCAGAAAGTCGCTGAACTGACCGAGGCGCAGCGGCGCACCGAGCAGAAAGTCGCTGAATTGGCCGAGGCGCAGCGGCGCACCGAGCAGACCGTAGCGACATTGTCCGAGTCATACAAGCGGCTTGAGGACAGAGTAGGCTATCTAATGGGGCGCTCCCTGGAGCAGGAATATCGCGAGAAGGCGCCAGCCTACTTTGGTCGCCTGCTGCGCCGAACGCGAACGGTGTCCCCTGAGACTTTGGATGAGATGCTGGAAGATTCCCTGTCGGCCGAGGAGCTCAATGAAGTCCTACTTCTGGATCTGGTGGTGAGAGGGCGGCCGCGCCTGCGCCCGGAAATACCGGAGGTCTGGCTGGCGGTGGAGGTCTCGGCGGTGGTAGACCGGGAGGATGTGGAACGCGCCCAACGGCGAGCGGCCCTGTTGCAGAAGGCTGGCTATCGGGCGATCCCGATGGTGGCCGGGAAATGGCTGACAGCGGGCACGGAAAAGGAGGCCAGCGCAGCATCTGTGGCTGTGTTGCAGGATGGACAAGTCAGCGGCCGGGAAGAAGCGCTGGCGACGTTTGAAGTGTAGCGCGTAGGGCAAGTGGATTGGGTGGCCGAAATTGCCGGTGTGGACTTGGCCCTGACTGAAGCGTTTGAGCGGGCGTTGCGAGGCGAGGAATAAGGACACGGCCGCATAGATTACATTGCAGGAGGGGGAAAGATGGCTGTGCAAGCATTGCCCCGGCTACAGGAAGTGCTGGGCGAGGAAGGGGTTGACGAA
>JAOZOT010000767.1 GCA_029933115.1 Anaerolineae bacterium
CCATCCCCACACCGGCTCCCATTTCCGACACCATCCCCAGTACTTCTCCCTCACCCGGCGGGGCACCCTGATTTCTTTTGTTAAGGTGCTGAAGGCAATGCTACTTTACGGCGCGACAGGCACGGCTCACTGCTCCATCGGGCGGACAGGCGTCCCCGGCAAATGGATTGGGGTTGGGTGTCCGCCCCTCCAGGATGTCCAGCCCCATCAAGGTGTACAACCGCAGAAAGTAAAGCTCCTCGTCAAATGCAACTCGCAGACAGAGATGCATAGCTTGCTCTAAATGCTCCACTGCCTTTTTGTACAAAGTTCCCTTGCCTTCCCGCTCTCCCAGCATATCCAGAACGGCACGAAGCCCGTATGCCGTCGCAAAGAAGAGCTCTCCCTCTGTATCTACTTCACCCGCGCTGTGCAAGAATTGCTCCCTACCGAGAACCTTTTCCAATTCGTGCTCGCATACCTGATAGTCGCCCAGCAGGAAAGCCTTTTCTGCGTCCCAGGTGCTGCTCACCACTTCATCCCAGGTCTGCCCGATCTCCTTGGGTTCTGGCGCCGGTCCCCTTCCCTCTTTGTCCAGGGTCATAGCCCGGTCGGCCAGGTCTTTCATTCCCACCTGGGCTGCCTGGAGGGCCAGCCGTCGCATGGCTGCGGAAGCGGCGCCGGCCCGCTCCTTCTCATACTCGTAAGCCCGCCGCAGGAACTCCCGCCCCCGCTCCATCATACCTGCCTTCACAAACGTCGCCGCCTCCCGCGGGGATACGCCCATCGAATGCTCAAAGTCATACCCCTTCCTCTGCAAATCCGCATTTATTTCGTCAAGGTGAGCTTCTTCCCACTGCCTCGATTCGATGAAGTTTTGAGCATTGTGCCGATACCACTGCTTCGCTTCTCCGTACCTCTCCAACGCCCAGTAGATGTCCGGCAAACGCCATTCCTCCCGCCAACTGAAATAGCCAAGCATATCCCCTTCACGTAGCGCCTCTTCCATCCTCGGTTTGCCTATCTTTTCCGTATCTTCAAGCTCTTTACGCAAATCCTTGCGCAGCCATTTCTCCAACTTCTTGTTCAGCATCTTGCCCCCTCCTGACTATGGCACCTTGTACACATTCTCCGCCGACAAGCCGGCCTCCCTCAAGCCCTTGATCCGACTCACCTTCTTCCAGTCCGGCACCACCAATACCCGCTCCCCACCCTTTAGATAATTCGCTAGATCCTCCATCTTTCTCAAACCCGTGATTTGTTTCAACTGCGTCCTTATAGCCTTATTCCCCAGCGCCCGGTCTATGTTCTCTCTACACCACTTTTTACTCATCTGCACACCACCGAAATTGGTCTCTCCCAACTCCGCTCCCGTCCCCGGCCCGCCCTTGACCTCGACCAGGTACACTTTCCCGTCCTCCCCAAAGCCGATCAGGTCTATGCCCTGGTCTCCCGTGTGCTTCCCCTCTACCACTTCCCTCATCTTCGGCA
>JAOZOT010000022.1:0-11688 GCA_029933115.1 Anaerolineae bacterium
GCCGCAGAGCACCGGTCATTAGCGACTCAAGTCGCCACTACGAGCATTTTTCAGAGGGTGGCGCTCGTAGTAACGACTTCAGTCGTTTTCGGCCGCAGAGCACCGGTCATTAGCGACTCAAGTCGCCACTACGAGCATTTTTCAGACACGCTGTGAGAGAGCCAAGCCCCTTCGGGGCTGAGATGTGCCTTGTCTGGAGCTGAAAACAGCCCGCAGGGCTTTGCCTTTTCTGCCCGACGATGCTCGCCCTGAGCGCAGTCGAAGGGTATCGTCGGGCAGTTATCCTTTCAGGGCCCATGGTGTTCGACGACCCTGCCCTCGCCCGGTAGCCAGACCGATATAGCCAATTGTGGTCTACTGAGACTGGATGGCCAGGTGCGATGCACTTGTCAAGTGCGTCGCACTTGGAGCTTGCCTTTGGTGTTTCCTCCCGATTGTGGTATAATATCAGCTACCTAACCATAATTAGGAGTGTGAGGCTTTCATGAGCAGAAACGTGACCGTACTGGCTGTGCTGACAACTGTTTTGGTCCTGGGGGGCGTTGTGGCTTGTGCTCTGGCGCCGTCGGTAGCCCAGGTGCCTCCAACGCCAACATTTACCCCTACCAAGACACCGCGACCCACTTTTACACCTACCCCAGCTCACACGCCGACGCCGACGGATACCCCTACGCCGGCGCCGACCGACACCCCGGTGCCGACAGATACCCCACTGCCGACGGACACCCCTACTCCCGCCCCGCCGACCAATACGCCCAAGCCGGCACCGCCTACTGATACCCCTACTCCACCACCACCCACGCCGACCGAGCCACCGCCCTATCCCTTTGAGATAGTGCGTATTGACTGTCCTGATGTAGAAAAAGATGCAACTTGGGTAGGTGGGGCCGTGCTCGACGCTAACGGCGAGCCGATAATGGAAGGGGTCATGGTGGAATATCGGACCATTACTAATCGGGGCAAAACCCCCTGGGCTGAAGACCTGAAAGCCCAGCCCAACCCCTGGGTATATGACATAGCTAAAATGAACAAAAAGGAATGGAGTGATTATTGGGGTGGGTGGTTCAATTTCTACTTTGACCTGGTATGGTATAACCCTCTGATGGGCTACCGCAGAGATACTTATCGCGATGAGCTTGACGTGGCGTGGATGCATACCACGGTGGATTGGGATGTGTGGGTCATTTCGCCCAGTGGAGAACCACTCTCCGAAAAGGCTCATTGCAAGACCTATTCCCATCCCAAGTATCAAGCGGGCAATCCTGTGCAGCAGGACTGCGGACCAGATCAATGTGGCCCTCCCCAATGCTACATTGTATTTAAGCACCGCTAGAAATGCTTGGATGTGTAATCCAGGCCACACCCGCTGGATTGCACATCCGAGGGGAGTAGTTGGAGATAATCAAAGGCGGGCTCTACACCCGCCTTTTCTGTTGCCTGAGGGTGTTCGGTCACTGCTCTGCTGTCCGACGATACCATTGGGGCGACCGGCGGGGTGCGCCCATCAGGGCGACCGCAAGGGTGCGCCCCTACCTGCTTGGGGCTGGCGTCGCCGTTTGGAAACGATGGCTGCTGCCGCCAGAACGGCCCCGGTGGTCAGAGCCACAGCCAGGCCCACCTTGAAGGCGACGGGGTCGAAAGTGAATTCAACGACGTGCTGGCCAGGAGGGACCAGCACGGCGCGGAACAGGTAATCGGCCCGGTAAATCGTTTCCTCCTGGCCGTCAACGCGCACTTTCCAGCCGGGGTAATAGGTGTCTGAAAGGAAGAGAAAGCCGGCCTGACTGGAAATGGTCTCTATCACCACGCGGTTGGCCTCGTACTCGACGATTTTGACCTCGTCTCTCCCCTCGGTCGAGGGAGACCCTCTGGCCATGCTCTCCAGGCGGGCCAGGGCACTCTCGTCCTCCAGCAGGATCGAAGACGAGAGGTCGAAATCATAGTCAATCAGGCGGGCCAGGATCGCCTCGTCTGAACCGGGCACCTCAGCCTTGTGCACCAGAAAGGCCCGGGGCATCACGTCTAGGTTCTCGTAGATGTTGAGGCCCTCTTCGCTGTAGACTTTGCGCAGGGTGTTGTGCCACCACTCCTCCGGTTCCTCGCGGGCGGTGAGGATGTACTGTACCCCGGCCAAGTTGAGAAGGCGCGTGTTCTGGCGCAGAGCGTCCACGAACTCGTTGTAGCGTTGTGAGGTGAGGACAGACACAGAAGGGAGATTGCCAATGCTTTGGATGCGGTAGAGCATGGGGAAGTAGTCAAGCAGCTTCTGAGGGGCTTCCCCTTCCCTGTCGGGTGAATAGATGCGCGCCAGGCCCAGGTTTTTTTCCAGAAAAACCGTGGAAGCTCGTTTGTCGAAATACGAGGCGTCCTGCACCAGGTTGATGGTCGTTCCTCCGGTCATGAAAAGGTCAAAGGTAATCAAACCGGCAGCCATGATTTGAAACCAGCGGGGGGAAACTTTTTTCCATAGGAAGAGAAAAAGCAAAATGGCACTGCCGTCGAACATCAGCAAGAAGAAAAGCAAAGGGTTCAAGAGAGGGGGAAACAGTCGGGCCAAGAGGTTAGTAGTCTGGGAGGCATCGGGAAAGCGGGGCAGGTAGCGGATCAGAGCTCGCAGGGCGTAGATAGCTGTCCCCGAGTAGAGATGCTCTTTAATAAAGCTGGTGGCAGCCATGACTTGCCTCTTGTAAAAAAAGAGGCTTGGCAGCGTGAGGGTGAGCAAAAGTCCGGCCGCGATCAGCCATCTGGCCCAATTGAGCAGCGAGCGCTTCTCCCGCTGCTCCAGCAGATAGTCGAGACCGTAGCCGGCCAGAATAGCCAGGCAAAAGGTCAAGACAAATAGCCAGCGGGCCGGGATACGAAAGTAGTTGAAAACGGGCACGTGCGCCAGCAGGTGATAGAGAGGGGTCTCGTTCCCGAGGGCCAGCACAACGGACAGCGGCGCCAGGAGGCCAAAGAAACGCACCTGCGGGTCCCGGCGCTTGCCCCAAGCTAGGGCTGCCAGAATCAGGGGGAGGATGCCAACGTAGCCGTGGTGTTCTTCAAAGAATGGCTCGCCTTTATACCCGATGACCGGGTTGCCCAGGAAATTGGGGAATAGGAAGGAGAGCAACCGAAACTTGGGCAGGGAATAGGCGGTCACAAAATCATAACCAGGGCTCTCAGAGAGAGCCGACAGCTCTTTCAACTGCCAGGCCGGGATCAACTGGATGGCAGCCAGGCCCATCCCGACCATCACAGTGGTCAGCGAGATAAAGGAGAGGGTGAGGATTGGCTGTATCCCGGCTCGTGGCAGGCTCGCGCAGCGAAGACCGGGGAGCTTGAGGGGTGCCCCCTCAACCTCATCCCCCTTTTCCTGCGAGTAGGGCTGACGGACTTTGTCCTGAGACTTTGAGCCCAGAGGCAAGGTCAGCAGGCTATAGAGGTAGTAAAGGCCGAGGACAATCAGTATGTAGAGGATGATTTGCGGATGGGAGGGCAAAATTTGTAAAGCCAGGGCGATCCCTGCCCCCGCTGCAAGGGTGTAGCTACGCCTGCGGATGGCCTGAGAGAGGAGGCACAAAATCAGAGGCAGCCAGACGCTGCCGGTCAGGATGTTGATGTTGGTCAACTGGGCCATCAGGAAACCGCCGAAAGCGAACACCAGACCGGAAATAAAGGAACCGGCGCGGCCGATGCCCAGTGAGCGGGCCAGAAGGTAGGTGAAGACCCCGGCCAGGCTGTAATGGATGACGATGAAGAGGGTCAGAGCGTAGTAGTGAGGAATGGGCAGGGCGAAGAACAGGTTGAGAGGATAAAGAGGGCCGACCTCCGGTTCGGCCAGCAGGGGGAAGCCCATGAAGATGTATGGATTCCAGAAGCCAAGCTGACCTTCTTTCAGCATCTCCGTTAAGAAGATCTTGCCCGGATATTGGACCAACTCGATGTCTAGCAGGTAGAAGGTATAAGGGAGAAAGACCACGTCGGCGAAGCAGGCCAAGGGCAGCAGGAACAGGATGACCATGAGTGTTAGGTCTTTCTGATTTGCGAGAGCGTTCGGTAATTGCTCTGCTGCTTGGCTGCCCGACGATACCCTTCGACTGCGCTCAGGGCGAGCATCGTCGGACTGAAAGGACAAAGGGCGGTAAACCGCCCTGGAGCAGCCCGCTTCAGCGGGCTTGGGCCTCTCCGCCTGGTGATTTATCACCAGGCGAGGGCCGGCAACGAGTTTCCGAATGCTCTCATTCGCGAACAGGAAATAGCGGAATCGTTTGAGCACACTCATTCGATTCTTAAAACCTTCGCTCCCCGAATTTTTCTCGTTTTGAGCTCGACCAATGCTTCATTTGCCTCTTCCAGTGCAAATTCCTGAACCTCGGGTTTGATGCCCATTTCAGCCGCCAGCGCCAAGAATTCGCTCACGTCCCTCCGGCTGACGTTGGCCACACTCTTTATCTCCTTTTCCAGCCAGAGGTGGGTAGGATAATCCAATCGTAGAAGATAGTCCTTGTCCACCTCTTCTTTGCGGATGGCGTTGATGACCAATCTTCCGCCGTGTTCCAGGTTCTTCAGGGCCTCAACTACCGGTTTCCATACCGGCGTGGTGTCAATGATGCTGTCCAGCTTTTCGGGGGATTCCTCCTCGGTGTCACCTGCCCAGATAGCGCCGAGTTCTTTCGCAAATGCTCTTTCTTTGGGGTTCCGGGCGAAGACAAAGACCTTGACGTTGGGGTATTGATGTCGCACCATCTTTAACACGAGGTGTGCCGAAGCCCCAAAGCCGGTGAGGCCCAGATTCTGCCCATCCTTGAGGCCGGTCAGTCTCAGAGACCGATAGCCAATGGCGCCGGCACACAAAAGAGGAGCCGCCTCCGAATCGGAAAAGACGTCGGGGATGCGATAGGCGAAATCTTCCAAAACGGTCATATACTGTGCATACCCGCCGTTGGCGTCCCGCCCCGTCGCTTTGAAATCGTGGCACAGATTCTCCTCGCCTGCCAGGCAGAACTTGCATCTCCCACAGGCTGAATAAATCCAACCAATTCCGACCCTGTCCCCAACTCTGAAGGCACTGGTCCTGCGCCCGGTCTCCTCTACTCGGCCAACTATTTGGTGGCCCAGGACAACCGGTAAACGCGGGGGAGGCGTCCGTCCCTCAATTTCATCCAATTCGGTGTGACAAACCCCGCAGGCTAAAACCTTAACCAGAATCTCCCTCTCCCCTGGGACAGGGTCTGGTAGATTCACCAGTTGCAAGGGCGTCTTGTTTTCTTCGAGACTACAAAGTTCGTTCAATACCATTGCTTTCACTTGTTGACTCCTTTGTCAGCCTCTCCAAACTTTACAACCAATGTATCCTCTTCGTGTCTGGCTTCCAGCACGTCCAGTGGGATCAAAGCGCGGGGCAGAACGATGTTACGCTTTTTGTTGCCGATGTGGACAATGAGTTCCTCGGCGGAGCGGGTCAATTGGATGTCTTCTTTCCGCACAAAAGGCAGGGGGATGCTGAGGAAGTAGAGGTTGTCTTTCTTCTCCACAGTGTGAGTGTGGCCCACGAAAAAGACCTCGGCCGGGTCCCGTTCCCCGTAAATGCTCTCGGCCATGCGCCGGAGCATGTCCAGGCCCACCACCTCCTGGTCGAAGAGGGGCACCTTGAAGATGGGCAGGGGCGAGAAAGCCTCTTCGATCATCCGGCTATACTTTTCGTGGACCTCTTTCCAGGAGGCGAAGTAGCTGTCCTGCACCTGGCCGGGCATCAGGCGGTTGGAGATGACTGCGTCGGTGACGTAGCCGTAGAGGTTGAGGTAGGTAAAAGCCCGCTGCGCTTCTTTGATGACCATCTTCTCCGGGTTGAGCACCAGCCGCACCGACGACTTCTGGGGATCGGTCAGCAGGGTTTTCATGCGATCCAGTTCCAGAATCAGTTCCTCCACAGCGTCGAAAAGCTCATCGTCAGGGATAGGGAGGTCAACCACAGCGCGCAGAACGGGTCGGGTCAGTTGTACCGTCTTTTTCTCGATGGGGAAGATTTTCTCCAGATACCAGCGGGCCACCTCAGGCATGGCCAACAGTTGCAAGGTCGCTCCTGTGGGTGCACAGTCCACAATGATAACCTCGTAATCCCAGTCGTCGTGCAAATGCACAATTTGCAAGAGGCTGGCTATCTCTTCCATGCCGGGGAAGACCGTCATCTCCTCGGCGATGATGTCGTTCAGCCCCCGCCATTCGAGTACCGTAGCCATGTAGCGTTGCACGTTGCCCCAGTACTTCTCCATCTGGTACAGCACGTCAATCTCTTGGCCCCACAGGTTGTCGCCGATTTGTGTCGGCTCTGGCCCCAGAGGCAGGTCAAAGGAATCGGCCAGGCTGTGGGCGGCGTCGGTGCTCACCACTATCGTTTTATGTCCCAAGTCGGCGCAACGCGTGGCTGTGGCCGCAGCCACGCTGGTCTTGCCTACGCCCCCTTTGCCGGTGTAAAGGATGATCCTCATCGTTCCTCTCGCTTTTGCCTCGTTATTGGCAGGATGCCGTGCCCCAGTCTCGATTATACCACACTGAGCTTTGAGAAGCAAGAAGAAAATACCGTCGATGCCATCCGCACATAAGCTATTGACAAAATGGACCTGGGGATGTAAAATGGGGTTGAGAAGCGCGGAGCCGGACCCAACGCGAGGAGCTCGCCGCCGGCGTGCTGACCAAAGAGGAGCGGCCGACGGAACTGCTGGGGGAGTTGCAGGAGTTGTTGGGGAGTGGTAGCAATGCCGTATGATCCGCAGAAGCACCGTCGCCGGTCTATCCGGTTGAAAGGGTATGATTAGCGGATGAATCTGAAACCAAAACCATCGTGAACAAGGAGCGCGAGTGAAAAAATTCTGGAAAATCATCCTGAGCGTGACAGTGCTGCTCATCATTGCCCCTGGCTCCTACCTCTGGGCAATGGTGCTGTTGGACTCACTCTACAAATACCAATCGCCCTTCAAAGAAGAACTGCCCCCCGGTCAGCCGACTCAGCCTCTGGTGCAGCAGGTCGTCATGGTCATCGTGGACGGGCTGCGTTACGACACCTCGCTGGAGATGCCCTATCTCAACAGCCTGCGAGAGAAGGGCGCTTCAGCGATAATGGTCGGCATCCCCAGCCCCGCCTCCCAGCCCGCCTGGACGACCCTGATCAGCGGAGCCGGGCTGGAGATCAACGGCGCGCCCTTTTTGGATGCCGAACACATCAACGAAATCCAGCCCATAGCCGTTGACCATCTATTCATCCAAGTGCAGCGGGCTGGCTTGACCGGCGGCCTGGCCGGCTCCAGCTGGTGGCAGAAGATGGTGCCGGATAGATTTCTCTACGCTCGGTTTTTCACGGAAGATGACCAGGAGGATGCTGACGAGCAGGTAGTGGATACTGCTCTGCGCTTCCTCAAGAACTTTCACCTCAATTACTTGCTCATCCACCTCAACCAGGTGGACCGGGTCAGTCAGAGGTATGGTGCGGCCAGCAGCGAATACCGCCAAGCTGCCCGACGCGTTGACGCCCACCTGCGGGACATCGCCCAGGCCACAGACGTAAAGCGCAACGTCCTCATCGTCGTCTCTGACTATGGCCACCTCAGAAAAGGAGAACGGGGGCAATATGGTCGGGTGGCACTGACGGCTCCTTTCGTCATGGCCGGTCCGGCTGTGGTGCCCGGTGATTACGGCCAGATTGCCCCGCAGGATGTGGCCCCAACTGTTGCCGCCCTGCTGGGTACAGCCATACCCAGTGCCGCTCAAGGACACATTCGCTTCGATATGCTGCGCATGGACGAGGTCCAGCAGGCTGTGAAGCAGGTAACTCAGGCTCGACAGCGGCTCGAATTGGGCCGGGCATACCTGCGCAGCGTCCTGAGAGTTCAACAAGCTCACCACGACGGCCCATCGAGGGGCAACATTGGCGCCAGAACCCTCAGTGAGACGGCCGAAGGCGACGTCCTGGTGGCGATGAGCTCCCTGGAGGTCAAGAACTACACAAGTGCTTACACCCTGGGGGGTCTCGCCGTCCGGCAGATTGATAAAGAGATGGAGCAAGCCCGAGCGCAGCACATTCAAAAGGAGAGAGCTCGGCGCCAGATCGGAGCCCTGATAGTCATTCTGACTCCGCTTCCCCTCTTGTGGTGGAAGCGAAGCAAGCGCCTAGGCATTCTTATCTTCGCCGCCCTCCTCACCATCGCTATCTGCAACGTGCTCTTCGTCCGAGAGGGCAACATCTATTCACCCAATATTCCCAGGCCGGTGGAGCCGTTTCTGGAGGAGAGCTTGCGCCGAGTGGCTATCGCCCTGGCTGCCGGCCTGGCAGTCATCATCCTCCGGCTCTGGTACGAACAAAAGCCCCCGCTTGATATGATCCAGACGGTTTACGGCTTCTCTTTCGCTGTGATCTATCTCCTGGGCGTCCAGGCAGCCGTCGGCTACTGGCTCAACGGCCCCACGGTGACCTGGCATCTGCCCGATCTTACCTTGTTCTTCCTGCACTTTTCGGCTCTGGTGCAATCTTCTATGGTGGCGGCTATCTCGGTGTTTATGCCAGTAGCAATCCTGCCGATCTACTGGGCAGTCCTGCTGGCCAAGTCCAGAATTTGGAATTCGTGATTGGAGGTTTCAGGAGGTGGAATAATGCGCGTCGTTATTACCGGCAGCAAAGGGCAATTGGGACGGGCTTTGCTGGAAACGATGGGGGATCATACCTTCCTGCCCATTGATCTGCCGGAGCACGATTTTACTGAGGATTCGACCTTTCAGGCTATAGTTGATTTCGCTCCCGAGATAGTCATCCACAGCGGAGCTTTTACCAATGTGGATGGATGCGAGACTGACCCCGACACGGCCTACCGGGTGAACGCTCTGGGTACACAGAACGTGGCTCTGGCTTGTCAGACCTGCGGGGCGACCATGCTTTACGTCAGCACCAACGAGGTCTTTGACGGAACCAAAAAGGAACCATATCTGGAGTTCGATCCGCCCAACCCCATCGGTGTCTACGGCAAATCCAAGCTGGCCGGCGAGATGTACGTGCGT
This sequence comes from Anaerolineae bacterium, assembly GCA_029933115.1. GTDB lineage: Bacteria > Chloroflexota > Anaerolineae > E26-bin7 > E26-bin7 > E26-bin7. The sequence continues at coordinate 9,028 of JAOZOT010000022.1, forward strand.
GCTCTCCTGACCAAGTTCTACATCGTCAGGACAGCCTGGCTCTATGCGCGAGGTGGCAACAACTTTGTGACCAAGATTGTCAAGGCCGCCGACGAGCGAGGAGCGTTGCGCGTGGTCACTGACGAGGTCAGCTCCCCCACCTATGCGCCCGACCTGGCAGCAGCCATCGTCCAACTGATCCAGACGGGGCGCTATGGCATCTACCATTTCACCAACGAGGGTGCTTGCTCTCGCTACGAGTTCGCCTTGAAGATCCTGGAACTCTCAGGCCGGGGACACGTCCCCGTCACCCCCATCACCTCGGACCAATACGAGCGCATTGCCAAACCTCCCCTCCACTCAGTTATCCGTAACTACTGCGGGGCCACAGCCTTAGGCATCACCCTGCGGCCATGGGAGGAGGCACTGCAAGAGTACTTTGCCGATGACTTACCCTCCCGCAGGTTCTGACACAGTTTCGAGAGGAGCACGCTTCAATACACGTTTTGACCTGTTGATCGGGCTGATCAAGTCTGCGGGAGGGTGGCTGAATACGCCGATGAATAACCTTCAGAAAGATAGCAACCAGGGGCAAGGGGATTCGCCATCTGCCGATTCACCATTCGTCTCCGTAATCATCCCCAATTGGAACGGCGCGATCTACCTGCCCACTTGTCTCGACTCTCTGCGCCGCCAGACCTATCCCCACTTCGAGGTCATCGTCGCCGACAACGCTTCCACCGACGAGTCCATCGTTCTCATCGAGCAGGATTACCCCGAGGTCATCTTGGTCAGACTACCCACGAATCGGGGCTTTGCCGGTGCGGTGAACGCGGGCATCCGGCGTTCCCAGGGCCAGATCGTCGTCCTCCTCAACAACGACACCGAGGCCGACCAGAACTGGCTGGCCGAGATAGTGCGGGCCTTCGCTGAGCACCCTCACGTCGGCCTGGTGGCTTCCAAAATGCTCCTCTTTGACCGGCGGACCGTCTTCCACACTGCCGGTGATTTCTATCGTGTGGACGGCATCCCCGGCAATCGGGGTGTCTGGCAAGAGGATCGAGGGCAGTTCGAGCAGCAGGAGGAGGTCTTCAGCGCCTGTGGGGGCACGGCCGCTTACCGGCGGGCCATGCTGGACGAGATCGGCTTGCTGGACGAGGATTTCTTTTACTCCTGCGAGGACATAGACCTGGCCTGGCGGGCGCAACTGGCCGGCTATCGTTGCCTCTACGTGCCTACGGCTGTAGTCTACCACCGTCTCAGTGCCACCGGAGGAGGCGTCACGGCCAGTTTCCACGATGGCCGCAACCTTATCTACATCATTGCCAAAGACTACCCCACCTCACTGCTGAAAAAGTACTGGCCCAGGATAGTGAGAGCCCAACTGCGCCTGGCCTGGGAGGCTCTGCTGGCCTGGCGGGGGAAGGAGGCCCGGGCTCGCTTGCGGGGACAACTGGCCGGCCTATGCGGCCTGCCCAGGATGCTCAAGAAGCGCCACACTGTCCAGCGCACCCGCCGCGTCTCCGACGAATACCTGGAGTCGCTGCTGACGAAAGTTGACTAAAGGGACAGGAACGTGTATCATAAGGCAAAAGCATCCGGTGTTATCGAGTGGATTCTGCAAGGAGAAACCCTCGACGAACGGCAGCGACGCATCCAGCACTTCTTGGAGAACGAGGGCTATCTCCCGCCTGAGCCGCCCAGGGGCGTGGATCGCTCTGAGGAGAGGGATACCCACATCGTGCGCGGTCGGCGGATGACAGTCGAATATGCGGTGACAGATCGGAGCGGGCGGAAGGTGTACCTTTACCGCGAAATCATGGTTGATCACATCATGCTCCAGAGGATCGCGCGGGGCGAAGAGTGGGCTTTGGAGCACATCTCCCTGATCCCTCGAATACTCAAGTCCGGCCAGGTGATCTCTGAAGAGCCGGACAAGGTAATGTATCACAGCAGACAACGCTACAGGTTCCCCGATGGTGGGGAACAATGCTTCCTGAGAGTTATCATCAAGCGTGCTCGGCGTGGCCAATGGTATGTGGCCACCTTTCACCCCAGGTACTCCAGAAGGTAAATACAAGATGGGACGAGAACTTGACTTCTGGTTCGATTCTTTCGATAATACTTTTGTCCTGATGCTGGTGGACTATCCCCGCGAACCTACGGCGGTTGACAACGATGAGGACTATGACTACCTCCTTCACTTCATCAGGGGACTGGAGACAGGAGAAGTCGTTGGCTTTGGCAATGACGGCGGTGACCTAGCCGAGGATTACGACAGACTCATGCACCTTCTGAGTAAAAAACCCGTTCCTGGCCTTTATGATGTCCCGGAGCTTGGCCTGCGCGACGCCTCCTTTGATGAGATCATCACCACTATCTACCGCCGCTTCGTCCTGGGTGAGAGTGCGGTGGAGTATCCGACGGCAGAAGAAAGGGAACGGCCCCTTAAGGTGGTGGCCGAGGAGCCGACCGATCTCGATCTTAACAGAGAGCGCCCCCTGTCCACCGGGGCTGAAGACCAGACCGATTTTGACCTGGGTTGAGTAGCGTATCGAAACCATAGGAGGCGAGGAAAGATCAATACTGATACCAGACGCCCATTCTTATCCATCGTCATTCCGGCCTACAACGAGGAACGCCGTTTGCCAGGAAGTCTGGAAAAGGTCCTGGCTTTTCTGC
>JAOZOT010000022.1:11788-19866 GCA_029933115.1 Anaerolineae bacterium
TACAACGAGGAACGCCGTTTGCCAGGAAGTCTGGAAAAGGTCCTGGCTTTTCTGCAAACTAAAGATTATCCGGCCGAGGTGATCGTGGTTGACGACGGCAGTACCGATAACACCGTCGGCATCGTTGAAGGTTTCATGGTCAGATACCCTTTCGTTTCCATCATTAAGAATGACCATCGGGGCAAAGGGTACGCCGTTCGCACAGGGATGCTGGCCGCCCGGGGTAGCTATGTCCTCTTCTCAGACGCCGATTTGGCCACACCTATAGATGAAGTGGATAGACTCCTGACCTTTCTGGAGGAAGGATACGACATCGCTATTGGATCGCGAGAGGGGCTGGGGGCACAACGCATAGATGAACCGGGGTATCGCCACCTGATGGGCAGGGTTTTCAATTTGTTGGTCCGTTTGGTGGCGGTGGGAGGCTTTCAGGACACCCAGTGCGGCTTCAAGTGCTTCCGCCGTGAGGTGGCCCAGGACCTGTTCCGGAGAGTGCAACTTTACGGAGACCAAGCCGGTCCGGTCAAAGGGGGGATGGTCACCGGCTTTGACGTGGAGGTTCTCTTCCTGGCTCTGAAGAGGGGCTACAAGGTCAAGGAGGTGCCCGTGCAGTGGCACTATGGAGCCAACACCAAGGTCAATCCCCTCCTCGACTCAGCGCGCATGTTCATGGACGTGCTGCGGGTGAGGCTCAACGATTGGCGGGGAAGGTACGATTGAGGGATAAATAACAACTCCTGCAGGTATGACACACTTCGGAAGCGGTCGCACCTTGTCAGTCCAGCGCCTCTAGCTTTGCGATGATTTCCCTAAGCTTGGGCAGGGTGGCTTTGGTGAGGGGATTGGGTGGGAGATAGGGACAGGCTCTGGCCTCGCGAGTCGAGATTTCAAAAGTGCCGATGCGTCGCCCCAGAGCAGTGATTTCCACCTTGTCCAGGCCGATGAGGGGACGCAGAATCGGCTTGGGGACACCGTAGGAGATGACCTCCAGGTTGTCGAGGGTTTGACTGGCCACCTGGCCCAGGCTGTCGCCCATGATAATAGCCTGGGCTTTGTGTTCGTCGGCGATCTCACAGGCTTTCTGGAGCAGAGCCCGCTTGCAGAAGATGCAGGCCCACCGCTCAGCCCGAATGCGCCGGAGCTTATCCCACGTCTCGCCAAAAACCTCGTCGTGTTCTACCACGATGGGCCGAATGTCCCACCCATAAGCGTAGCGAGAGAGCACCTCACAGTTGTCCAGGAATTTACTGTATTCCACCTCGCTTTGACGGAAATGGAGGGGGATGACGCCACAGCCTCGCTTCATCATGAGCCAGGCTGCTATGGGCGAGTCAATGCCGCCGGACATGAGGGCTACCGCCCGCCCTTCGGTGCCCAGAGGCAAGCCCCCGTGCCCGGCCACCGTCTGTCCAAAGACCAGAGCGTGCCCCTGGCGCACCTCGATGCCGATGACCAAGTCGGCCTCCTCGGAAAGGTCAACCCGAGCCCCTGTTGCCGCCTGGACGTACTCGCCCACCACGCGGTTGATCTCTGGTGAGGTGAGGGGAAAGGTCTTGTCGGCTCGGCGGGCATCGGTGTGAAAGCTCATGCTCTCGTTCAGGCCCACGGCCTTGGCCACGCGCAGGGCTTCTCCCTTGAGAGCCTCGATGTCGGCCGGCACTTCCACGGCCGGGCTGAGGGAGACGATGCCGAAGACGTCACGCAGCTTCTCGGCCGCCCGTTCCACCTCGTCCGTATGCACGTAGAGGCGCTGGCCGACAGTGCTCACGTCGCCGCTCAGGCCGTTCTTCTTCAGGCAATCCCTGATATTCTTGCGCAACCGCCTGATGAAATAGGGGCGATTCTTACCCTTTAGAGCTACCTCACCATACCGGACCAGGATCAGGCCCATTCACCACCCCCCAGCCACCTATCCACCCATCCACCCACCCACCTACCCACCCAACAGGCTCTTCAATCGCTCCTCCAGCTTGGCCTTCCGCTCACGATTAGCGGCCAACTTGTCCTTCTCTCTGTCAACCACGTGGACAGGGGCCTTGCGGATGAAATCCTCGTTGGCCAGTAGCTTCTCACTGCGGGCAATGGCGGCTGAAAGAGTCTCAACTTCTTTGCTCAATCGCTCCCGCTCCGCTGCCAGGTCCACCATGCCTTCCAGGGGCAGATAAATTTCCAGGCCGCCTACTACCAAGGTCAGGGCCCTGACCGGTTTTTTGACCAGGGTGTGAACCAATCTCAACTTCTCGTCGTCCAGGCGGGCCAGGGTTACCAGGACGTCTCTCTGGCTCGTCAGGAGGTCGTATCTGTCGCCGGCGGCAATGATAGCCTCAATGCGCTGTCCTGGTTCTACCTCGTACTCGGCACGGGCATTGCGGATAGCCCGTATCGCGTCCATGACCAGGCCCATCTCCTCCTCGGCCTTGTCATCGGTATCCCTGGGTTCCGGCCAGGGAGCGAGCATCAAAGATTCCCCTTCGTGAGGCAATTCTTGCCAAAGGGCTTCGGTGACGAAGGGCATGAAGGGGTGCAAAAGACGCAACGTCCGCTCCAACACATAGACGAGGACTCGCTGAGCCATCAAGCGGCGTCGGGCGTCTCGGCCATACAGACGTATCTTGGACATCTCAATGTACCAGTCGCAAAATTCGCCCCACAAGAAATCGTAGATTTGCCGTCCGGCCTCACCGAACTGGTAGGCATCAATGAGACGGGTGACATTGGCTATCAATCGGTTGTGCCGGCTCAGAATCCAATTATCGGCCAGGGTGAGAGCAGCCATATCCCACGTACCCCAGCCGACAGTGAAGCCGTAGCCCAGATTGTTCACCACAAAGCGGGTCGCGTTCCATATCTTGTTGGCGAAATTGCGATTGGCTTCCACCCGTGACAGAGACAGCTTCATATCGTTACCGGGGGTGCTGCCGGTCAGCAGGGTGAAACGCAGGGCGTCGGTGCCGTACTGATCCATGACCTCCAGAGGGTCAATGGCGTTGCCCCTCGATTTGCTCATCTTCTGTCCGTGCTCGTCACGGATCAGGCCGTGCAGGTAGACGGTGTCAAAGGGGATGTTATCAGTGCACTCTAGCCCCAGCATGATCATGCGCGCCACCCAGAAGAAGAGAATGTCGTAGCCCGTCTCCATGACCGTGGTGGGGTAGAAGTAACGCAGGTCCTCAGTATCTTCGGGCCAGCCGAGGGTGGAGAAGGGCCACAGCCCCGAGGAGAACCAGGTATCGAGAACGTCCTCGTCCTGGCGGATGGCCGTGCTCCCGCAATATTTACATTCGGTCGGATCGGTAACGGCCGCCATCTCCTGGCCACAGTCATCGCAGTACCAGACGGGGATGCGATGCCCCCACCACAGTTGGCGGGAGATACACCAGTCCCGGATGTTTTCCATCCAGTTGTAATAGACCTGGGTGAAGCGTTCGGGTATAATGCGGATACGCCCATCGCGCACGACCTCGATGGCCCGCTCGGCTAGAGGTTTGATCTTGACGAACCACTGAGTTGAGATGCGCGGCTCAATCACAGTGTCGCAGCGCTGACAATGACCCACAGAATGGCTGTGGTCCTCGATCTTGACCAGCAAGCCCTCCTTCTCGAGGTCGGCCACCAGGTTGCGGCGGCACTCGTAGCGGTCCTGACCAGCGTAAGGTCCCGCCTCTTCGTTCATTTTGCCGTCGTCGGTGAGCACGTCAATGGCTGCCAGGCTGTGGCGCTGCCCGATTTCGTAGTCGGTCGGGTCGTGGGCCGGGGTGACCTTGACCGCGCCGGTGCCAAACTCTGGATCCACTGAAGGATCGGCGATGATGGGGATGCGCCGCCCCAAGGCCGGCAAGACCGCCTCTCGCCCCACCAGAGACTTGTAGCGAGGGTCGTCGGGGTTCACAGCCACCGCCGTGTCGCCCAGGATCGTCTCCGGTCGCGTGGTGGCCACCTCTATGTACTCCGTGGCGCCTTCGGCCCAGCGGCCACTGCCCCACTCGCCCTCAGGCATCTGCCCTTGACCATCTGCCATCGGCCATTTGCCATCAGCCAGAGGATAACGCACGTACCACAGCTTGGTGGCCTCTTCTTGGTGCACGACCTCCAGGTCAGAGATAGCTGTCTCGCAGCGCGGGCACCAGTTGACCAAATAGGTCCCCCGGTAGATCAGGCCCTTGTCGTAGAGTTGAACGAAAGCCACACGCACAGCGTGGGAGAGCCCCTCATCCAGGGTAAAACGTTCGCGGTCCCAATCGCAGGAGACGCCCAGGCGGCGGTGCTGCTTGGCGATGATGTTGCCGTATTTCTCCTTCCACTGCCACACGCGCTCCACGAACTTTTCGCGCCCCAAGTCGTGGCGGGTCAATCCCTCCTTGGCCAACTCTCGCTCCACCACGTTCTGAGTGGCGATGCCGGCATGGTCAGAGCCGGGCACCCAGAGGGTGGGATCGCCCTTCATGCGGTGGTAGCGGATCATCAGGTCCTCCACCGAAGCAGTGATGGCGTGGCCCAGGTGCAACCCGCCGGTCACGTTGGGCGGCGGCATGGAAATGACGAAAGGCTTCTGAGACCGGTCGGCCAGCCCTTTCTCGAACTGCGTCTCCGGCTTGAAGTACCCTTGAGCCTCCCACCAATCGTATAGTCGTTGCTCGGTAGCATGGGGATCGTAGGTTTTGGGCATCTTCTTTGCATTCATACTGATTGTCCCTCTCTCATAACTCAAGAGCCCCTTTCGCTCAAGGACGAAAGAGGCTCCTCCGCGGTACCACCTTGACTTCAACAACACATTCGAGGGCATCAGGACAAGGAATACATCCCATCCTCCAACTGTTGTTGCTCTCCTTGCGCTGTAACGGGCTTACCCGTGAGAGCCTACCAGACCATCGTCCTTCAGCCCTCCAACTCCCAAGCGACCTTCGGTGGATGCTACTTGCGAGGAGCTTTCAGCCGGTGACCCCTCTTCTCTACCAAGGCCGTCCACCTACTCCTCTTGTTCACCGTCTTTGCCCTGTGGGATCTGCACAGTACTTTGCCTATTATAGTGCATTTCAGGGAATATGTCAAAAAGTAGCCGCCTCTTGCAATTATTGGCCATAAGCTTTATAATATATGGGGAGGTAGATGATCACCCTGTCCGGTTTGGAGAGGTAAGAGGCACTCAACATGGAAACGAAACGGATTCCGCGCGAAAAGACAAAGCTGTTTGAGGAAGGAGCTACACTCTCGAAGGGCACCGTTCTTCAGGGACGATACGAGATCATCAGGACAGTAGGCATAGGGGGCATGGGTGCCGTCTACCAAGCCCGGGACAAGCGTTTTCCCAAAGTCGCCAAACTGTGTGCCGTCAAAGAGATGATCAACTCGGCTCCCGACCTCCATCTCCGTGAACTGAGTATCAAGAACTTTGAGAGGGAGGCGAACATCCTGGCCACTCTGAATCACCCTGCCATCCCCAAGATCTTTGATTACTTCAGCGAAGGCAATCGCAGTTATCTGGTATTAGAGTTCATCGAAGGCCAGGACTTGGAAAGCCTGCTGCAACGTACAACGTCCTTCCTGCCGGAAGAACAGGTCATCTCCTGGGCAATTCAGATCTGTGACGTTCTCTCCTACATTCACAATCACAAGCCCAACCCCATCATCTTCCGTGACTTGAAGCCTTCCAACATCATGCTGAATAACCAGGATCGGATTGTGTTGGTTGATTTTGGCATCGCCAAGGTCTTCCAGATGGGGCAGAAGGGGACGATGATCGGCACCGAAGGTTACTCACCCCCTGAGCAATACAGAGGCATTGCTGAGCCTCGGGGCGATATTTACGCTCTGGGCGCCACGATGCACCATCTGTTAACCAAACGAGACCCACGCCGTGAGCCCCCCTTTACCTTCCACGAGTGCCCACCACGAAGCCTTAACCCCGCCGTTTCCGAGCGGTTGGAAGCAGTGGTGATGAAAGCTTTGCAATACGAGATCGAAGACAGATATTCTTCGGCCGAGGAGATGAAAGCGGCTCTACAAAGCATCCTGATCGCCCGAGAGGAGCCCTCAGCCACTCCAGGCACAGTGGCTTTCGTCTCAGGACAGGGAGTTTTGCCCGTCTGGGAGTTTGCCTGCGAGGACGAGGTGCGCTCTTCGCCCACCGTAGCAGAGGGCATCCTTTACATTGGCTCCTATGACAACAACCTATACGCCCTGGATGCCAAGACCGGCCGATTTATCTGGAAGTATGCCACCGAAGGCGGCATAGCCTCATCGCCCTGCGTCTGGCGGGACATGGTCCTCGTTGGCTCAGAAGACCGGGTCTTCTACGCTATCAACGCCAGAACAGGAAGCATTGCCTGGACCTGTCCCACCGGCGAACGCATCCGCTCCTCACCACGAGTTGAATACAATCAGGTCTTTTTTGGTTCTGACGATGGACACCTTTACGCTGTGAGCGCCCAGTCGGGGCGCGTGACCTGGAAATTTCAAACTCTCAAGCCCGTCCGCTCCTCACCAGCCATCAGCGATGATATAGTCTACTTTGGCTCGGACGACGGCCATGTCTACGCCCTGGACATCCAAAATGGCAACATGAAGTGGAAGTATCGCACCAACCGAAGGGTAACTTCGTCCCCTGCCGTTGACGAAGGACTGGTCTTCGTCGGCTCAATGGACTGGAATGTCTACGCCCTGGATGCGCGATCGGGATGGGCCATCTGGCGTTACCGGACTAACAACGCCGTTATATCATCCCCCATCATCCACGAGGGTTGCCTCTACATTGGCTCTGTTGACGGCAACCTCTACGCCATCGAGACCAAATCTGGCCGACTGATTTGGAAATTCTCTGCGGAAGGGCAAATTACCTCTTCGCCGGCAGTGGCCGAGGGAGCTGTCTACTTTGGTTCGGTTGATGAACACGTCTACAGCGTGGATCTCAAAACAGGCAAGCTGCGTTGGAGTTTCAAGACGGGAGGCCCGGTGCCCTCCTCACCCTTCGTGGCCGACGGCATCGTCTACATAGGCTCGACGGACAACAAGGTTTATGCGCTGCCAATGTGAAGGGAAGAAATGGGGTTTCAAGTCATGGATTTTTTACGCAGAGCTCTTGGGAAAGGCCAACCGGTGAAAACGGAGAAAGAAACCGAGTCCATGGAAGCACCAAACATATCACAGCAGGGCCTTTCCTTTCTGGTTGGCAAGGGCAGTCACGTGGGCAAAAAGCGCAAACTCAACGAGGACGCTTTCTTCACCCTGGAATGTACCTTCAAGCAAAAGGACGAAGTGATGCCTTTCGGCCTCTTTATCATTGCCGATGGTATGGGCGGACACCAGGCCGGAGATGTGGCCAGTGCTTTGGCCACCCGGATAGTTGCCCACAGCCTTATACACCAGGTCTATCTTCCTTTCCTGCGAGAGGAGGAGAAGGGTTCATCGCGTCATCCCGTCAACGAAGCATTGGTCGAAGCCTTGGACGAAGCCAGCCTGGCCGTCTACGAAGCCGTTCCAGATGCCGGTACCACCCTCACGGCGGCCCTCATCGTAGGCAATCACGCTTATATTGGCCACGTTGGAGACAGCCGCGCCTACCTGGTGACGGAAAAGGGTTTGCAACAAATCACCCAGGATCACTCCCTTGTGGCCAGGCTGGTCGAGTTGGGACAAGCCACGCCAGAAGAAGCCATGACCCATCCGCAACGTAACCTCCTCTACCGGGCCCTTGGGAGAGAAGGCGGCATGGAAGTTGATACTTACTTTCAATCGCTTCCCCCTGGCAGCCAGCTTCTGCTCTGCAGCGATGGGCTATGGGGAGCGGTTCCAGAAACAGAAATGGCGGCCATCATCGCCACCGCCCCCTCTCCCCAAGTAGCCTGTGACAAGCTGATCAGGGCTGCCATCACTCATGGCGGAGATGACAACATCACCGCCATCTTGGTCGCCATGACCGAATGAATCAGAAGCGCACAAAAGCGCCGAGCGAGAGGGAGGCAAGTCAACTTCATGGTAGATATGCTGGTCGAAGAGCGTGTAGACCGTTTGGAGAACTTGATAGCCGAAGTGTGGCAAGCCTTTGCGGAGACGGATCGCCGCTTTGCAGAGACTGACCGCCG
>JAOZOT010000768.1 GCA_029933115.1 Anaerolineae bacterium
TTGTGGCTGAATCCCACCCCACGGCGTTTGGCCTGGCCTGTACGAGCTCTTTGGATCCAGGTGCGGCAGTTCGTAGGCACACCGGAGCAAAAGCTTGCATTGGACGAATCAGCCAAGGTGGAGTAAGGAGAAGTTGTGATGTTCGATGCCATCGTTATCGGTGCGGGGCCGGCTGGGTCGGTGGCTGCGCGGCGATTGGCCGACGACGGGTGGCAGGTGGCGCTGCTGGAAAGGTCGGACGATCCGGGACAGGATAATGTCTGCGGCGGGATGCTCAGCTTGCCTATGGTGAAGAGGTTTGGAGTGTTCCCGGATGCCGTCGAAAAGGTGATGCGCAGTGAACTTCACGTGTTGCCCTGGGGAGTGATTGAGAACGCGACGGTGCAGTGCACAGTTCAGCGCCGGGTGTTCGATCACCTGCTCGCTCAGCGGGCTGTTGCTGCTGGTGCAGAACTGATGACTCGGGCTCAGGCGCGCGCGGTACGGGTCGTGGCCCCAGCTCAAGTTGAGGTGGAGGTTCAGCGACGCGCATCCAGCCAGTCTACGATCCTGCGTGGGCGTGGATTGATTCTGGCCGATGGTCCGCGAACGTTGGCCCGCTCATTAGGGTTGGGGTATCGGCCCCGCGATGGCGTGGTTGCCTTCGCCCTGGCCTATGAGTTGGCCTGGCCGGGAAATGGAATGGACCGCTGCGAACTGTACTACGGCGAAGGCATTGCGCGATGGGGATATGCCTGGGTGTTTCCCTATCGTGATGTGCTGAGTGTGGGCCTGGGATGTATTCTTTCCGAGTTGAGAGGGCGAAGCAGTCTGAAACGGGACCTATTGGACTTTATCCGTCATCATCCTCGTGCATCCTTGATGCTTAGCGACAAGGCAGTTGTTCGCAGGCGGGGAGGCTGGATCCCTCTGTGCGCAGCCCGACGCATGGTCGGCCCTTCAACGCTGGTGGTGGGCGATGCGGCCGGCCTGGCGCACCCGCTGATAGCTGCTGGCATTGACAATGCCCTGGAGTCGGGAGACTTGGCTGGTCGGGTCATGAGTGAGGCGTTGACTGCAGGCGACCTTTCTGCTGGCTTTCTCACTCGTTTTCAGTATGAATGGCAACGCACGCCGGCTTCTCGTTTCATGCGTGTTCAGAACTGGATTGCGCGAATTGGCCAGGCACTCTCACATTTGGATCGGAACATGATGGCCAAAGTCATCCAACTCGCCCTGCTCGGTGGCACGCTGACTTGGCCTGGCAAGTTACAGGCGCTCGGTTATCCCTGGTTTGGCACGCCACGGCGGCAGCCTGTGCATTGATGGCAAGGACGATGATGAAAACGGTTCATATTTGCGGGGCCAGGCTGGTGGGGTTGGCAGGACTTGTCGGCCCCGTGCGCGGTCGTCGGGATGGATTGATAAAAGTGGGAGTAGCGGATGCCTCGTAGCCCTGATTTCTATGACGTGGCCATCGTCGGTGGT
>JAOZOT010000243.1 GCA_029933115.1 Anaerolineae bacterium
TCTGCGGTGACGACTATCTGCTCCCTTTCGGTGTAAGTGATGGCCGATTTGTCCACGTAGGCGGTTCTCTCCTGGCCGTCGGCATCGGTGTAGGTTACTTTGATGCCCTTGATAGAGACTAGAATACCCCCTCCCCGGGCGGGCAGGAGAGCATCGGGGTTTACTTTAGCGCTAAGCCCTTTGGGGGTGATGACCGTCTGCTCCTCCCCGGTATAGATAATGTCCGACTCGTCCACGTAGGCGGTTCTCTCCTGGCCGGTGGAATCGGTGTAGGTTACTTCCAGGTCGTTGTGGGCCAGGTTAAAAAGACCTTCTCCCCGGGAGGACAGGAGGGCATCGGGATGGACTTTGGTGATAAAGCCCTCCTGACCGGCAACAGGCGCCTGCTTTTGAGTGAAAGGCAGCGCTCCTCTGCAGGCCACGGCCAGAAAGGCCATCATCACTATGACAAGTCGCAAATTAGGATTTTTTCCAGGCATCTTCATAAGCCGAATCTTTGAACACCGGACACCAGCATTTTTGCTCGTAGTGACGGCTTCAGCCGTCCAGAACGTTCGTATCACCGGCCGGCTATGGTGTGGGCGTGGCAGTGGGAGTGGACGTGGGAGCAGGCGTCGGGGTGGGAGTCACCGGCCCGGCGGTCCAGTGAATCGTCCACACGCTGTAATCGTCCTTTTTGGAATTGGCGGGATCTTTGCAACCAGAGGTGGTTACCACCTCAAGCTGGTCCACCACCTGTCCGTCGTCTATTAACTCGATGTGCCACACCGAATCGAAGAAATCTTCTCCGATGGTTTTCACAGCGTCCCCCAGAACGTCGGTGGTCACAGTAGCGTCAAAGCCCCAGTCGGTCCAGATGTGAATTGCCACATCTCTCTTGCCTACGCCACGCTCGTCCTTGACGTTGAACCGAAACTCGGTGTAGCCGCAATAGGAGATACCTTCGTACTTGGTGATACCGTAGCTTGGGCCGGGCGTCGGCGTGGGCGTGGGAGTAGGGGCTGCGTAGACGGTGACCTGGCGCATGGCGCGCACCCCCTCTTCCCCACCGGAGGCCGTCAGCACGTAAAGGGTCGTCTCTTGCGGCGAATGGCTGATGGCCCCACTGGGCGGCAGGTCGGCCCCAATCGGTTGGATGGATACGCTTTCAACCCCGGTTACCACCCACGTCAGGTTGATGCTTTGCCCCACCGTGATCACCTCGGGCTCCACCACGAACTGTTCGATCACCGGTTGGGGCACCGGAGTAGGCACCGGCGTGGTGACGAGAATTTCCACCGCCTGCTCAATGGGACGGTCTTCCAACGAGTTGTTGACGGCGCGCAGGGTATAAAGGGTATTGCTTTCCGGCCTGATCTCGCGCGAGCCGACCGGATTGCCGAGGGTTTCTTCGAGGCCCTCGGTGTGGTTAATGAGGACCAGGTCGTCTGCATCAACCACCAACCACGACAGGACGGCGCTTTCACCACTTGTAACCTGCTCAGGCTGGGCCTCGAACAAAAGGACGGCCGGCCTGACGGGTGTCACCTCCACCATGCGCGCTACCGGCTTGGACATAAAAGGGAAGAGCTGTGAAAGCCAGGTGTCACCCTTCAACTCGTAGACGGTGGTCTTGATCGGCCTCCTGGTCGTGCTGTCCCGCGGGGCTTCAACCAGTTCATCGTTGAGGGTGAGTTTTATAAAGAACGGTGGAAAAGCACCCCACTCCAGGTGCACTTCCTGGCCGGCCCTCACCGACCTGGGGGTGACCTCGAAGGTGACCCGCGGCCAGAAGGTGAAGACGAGCAAAGCGATCAGCGAAACGAGGGTCAGCAGGAGGAGCCCGGGGCCGATGAGCGGTTTGTTCCTCAGCTCCCCCAGCACCGCCCGTGGCATCTGCTCCCCCTCGAGCATCGTGGTGGTGATGGTGAACGAGTGGATGTACTTGCGCAGGCCAATCAACCGGTTGGAGTGCGGCGTGACGGACACCGGGATATGGGCAGCCTGGCCCGGCGGCAGGCGCATCTCGGCCTGGGTGACCAGGCTCACCTCCTCGCCCGGCACCAGGAACTCAAAGCTACAGGCCCGCTCGTCGTCTGCGCCCTCGAAGCGAAACAGCGCTTCGCTGTTCCCCCTGTTCACGACCGGCAGTTTCGTCTGCCCGCTCCGTTTGAACCAGGAGGTTGTCTGCCGCTTGGGGGACAGCTCACCCACGATAAATTCATAGTAGGGGTTGATAATCAGGGTCGCCCCCCGCCGGCTGCGCAGACCGGGATGATTAGGCGAGGTCACCACCAGGGCAAAGTGGTGCGCGCCGGCGTAGCTGGTCGGCTGGCGGGGCGGAGTGATGCCAACGGTGACCGTGGCCCGGCCACCTTCGTTCAAGTTGACCCGTGAAGGGGAAACGGCCACCCACTCCGGGTCCAGCCCCTCCACCGTCACCTCGAAAGCGGCCACAATGCCCCCCCCGTTGATAATCGTCATGCGGTAAAAGGCCGTCTGTCCCACGTCAACGGTGTGCTCCCGTTCAGACAGCTCGGTGAGGATGATCTCGTCGGTCACATCGAGGGGAGGCATGGTGAAAGCAGAGACGGGGGCGGTGACGGTGGGCCTCTCGCGCGCGGGCACCTCCGGCGCTTCTTCCAGGGCGAGAGGCTCGGCCGGCTCGGTCAGGGCAGCGGGTACAGCCTCCGTAGGCCACGCCCCTTCGAGCAGGACGATGGTGTTCCTGGCGAACTGTATCCGCTCCCACCCGTATAATTCTCGGGAGCGGTTGGGGGGTAAAACCTGCCCCTCCACAACAGTCTGATCTTCGTGGCTCAGGACCACAATCTGATAAGGTTTCCGGCGATAGTCCAGGACGACGTGAAAAGGCGCCACGCCGGGACTATCAATAACGATGTCGTTCTCGGGATGCCGACCGATGTTGACGATCCCACCCACCGGATCAAGGCTATAAAACTCTATCTCTCCGTCTGCTCTGATAACTTCTAACTGGAGCACAGCCATTACTCTTCCTCTTCATGGGTAAATCGTGGCGGGCAGGTTGCCCCACCAAAAGGCACAGAAGAAGGGGAATTTTGCCGCAGGTTCACCCCCTATGGTCAAAGTTGTAGCAGCCAAAAGATGAGCAGGGTTGCGAGCAGGCCCTCGAGGACAATCACCGCCGTCGCTGCGACGATGGACAGAAAACGCCCAAGCCGGGAAGCAGCCACGATCTGGACGCGCCCTTCTTCGACCAGCGGCTCCTGCCGGGCGAAGGCCCCCGGGCCAATCCCCGGGGGCAGTTCGGGCTCAATCGGCCTGGAGACGATGGCGAAGGAGTACTCCCGGGTCTGGTAGGGCTTGAGCGGGTCAATGAGCAGGTCGAGGGTCAGCGACTCACCCGGCTCCAAAGGTGGGGTTTGAGCCCAGCGCTGCACGGTGCCCCCGGAAACCGGTCGGGGGGTAGAAACCTCCGAGGCCACCTGTGGGGCGCCTGCCTCAGCGACGGGTGGGGGTGCCGCCTGGCCGGAACCGACCAGGGGTTGCCCGGCAGTCGCCCCGGCCGGTGTGGTTTTGGCCGTTTCAGGCTGTCGGCCGGCCCCGGAGGTGCCCGGCCGGACGAGCTTGCGCATTTGGGACGGGATCCGCTTGGCGGTCCCTATCTTCTGGCCGGGGACGCGGGTCACTCTGCTGGCTTTTTGCTGCCCCTTGCGCAGGCTACGAGACGTGCTCCGCAAAGGAGCCCCAAGTGAGCCGGGCAGGAGGTTGCCCAAAAGCCCCAACACTCCGGCGGCAGCGCCCCCCTTGCTCAAAGCGCCTTTGGCCGATTTCTGCGTCTGACTCAGCTTTACCGGAAGCGCCTTCTTCTGGGCTCCACCGGCCGGCGTGGCAGCCTTTTCCTGCGGCGGGGCAAAGGACGCCGGCCGCGCCGCGGCCGTTGCCTCCTCCGCCGGGCCCCGTTCCTCCCCGACAGGAGCCGGGGTCAAGACAGCCTCGCCGGGCGCCGGTCTGCGGGCGGGCCACTCGCTTATCTCGCGCCGGGGCAAGGGGGCATCGTTCAGCCTAAGCTGAAATTTGAGGAGCCCGGTCGGCTCTTCCACCCGCAATATGTAGGGGCTGCGCACGTTCCCCAGGTTGCTGATTTCCAGGTAATATTTCTTTCGGTAGCGGCTTTTCTGCGCCCTGAGGAGAAGCACCAGGGCCAGCAAGGTGGCCAGGAGCAGAACACCCGCTACGGCGATGGCCGTCGCTACCATCCCCACTCTCACCAGGGAGCGTTGTTGCTTGCTCAGCCGTTCTGCCAGCCTGAGCCAGAACGGCCTGGCGGCCAGGAATTGCACGGTCAAATCGGTCTCCGCCTCCCGCCCCAGGCTGTCTTCAGCCCGCACAGTGATGAGATGCTCGCCGACCGGATAAGCCTGGCTGTCGAAAGAGAAACGGTAGGGCGGCGTGTCGTCGCTGCCGACCAGTTCGCCGTCCAGCAGGAACTCGACGCGGGTCACCTCCGCCGGCGTTTCGACTCTGGCCTCGACGATGACCGGAGCCCCTATCTCCACCTCGTTCCGGCTGATGAAGGCCGTCACCGCGATGGGCCGGACCACGTTGAGGTTCACTTCGGCCTGGCCTTCGCTGCCACTCTGGTCCACCACGTGGACGGTCAGGCGATAGGGGCCGGGGGCCAGGGTGGTGCTGTCCCACTCAAAACTGTAGGGGGGCGTGGTCACCTTGGCCAGCGGGTGGCCGTTCAGCCGGTATTCCACGGAGGCCACCGGCGCCGGCGCGGTGACCTGCACAGCCAGGTTGACCACCCCGCTCACCGTCTGCCCTTCGGCCAGGCCCGGCAGGCTCACCGTCACCTGACCGGGCAGGGCCACGAAGCGCCCCCTCGCCTGCCCTGCTCTGCCCCCACGGGTGACGCGGAGCGAGAAATCGTGCTCGGCGTTGTCGGCCTTGAGCCGGGATTGAAACGTCACCCGGTAGCCTCGCCGAAGCTGTCTCGCCAGCTCTTGCAGGGTGTCCGGTATCTCGTCCGGGCTGGAGAGGCAGAACGACTGCCCCCCCGTCAGCTTGACCATATCCTGCAAAGGATCTGACTGAAATTCGGGGCCGAAGCCGATGGTGTAGAGCGGCGCCCCTACCAGCCGGGCGTACTCGATAGCCGATTCGGCGGAACGAGCGCCAATGTTGTCTCTAAAGTTGGTCAGGATGACCACGGCTTTGCGGCCTACCGGCAGCTTGGTGGTCATGGCCGCTGCTTCAAAAGCGACCTGGTACAAGGTGGTGTAGTTGCCCTCGCCCTCCAGGCTTTTGACGGCCGCTTGCAGTTCCCCGGCGTCGCTGCTAAAGTCGTGCAGCAGCCTGATCTCGTCGTACAGGACGAGAAGTGCGACGCTATCCCCCGGCCTCAGCGCACCCAGGAGGGCCAGGGCGGCTTCTTTCACCTCGGCCAAAGGCTCGTCGGGCATACTCACGTCCAGCACCAGCGCCAGCGTCAAATCCAGCGAATCAACGCTTTCCACGGCGGTGAGTGTGGACGGGGTTTCGAGGCCCTCTTCAAAAACCGCCAGGTCGGCTGCGGTCAGGCCGGTCAGGGGAGCACCGTTCTGATCTGAGGCGGCGATGTAGGCGGTCACCTGGGGAAAGGCCCGACTGTCCACCTGGGTAACGGTGACAAAGAGCTCACCGTTTTGGGCCGTAGCCCCGGTCACTACCAGGCCAGAGGCCAACGCCAGAAGCAGCAGCATGGCTATGATCTTGGGTGTGTGCTTGCTCATC
>JAOZOT010000769.1 GCA_029933115.1 Anaerolineae bacterium
AAAGGAAACACCGGGCAATGAACCGAGGTAATCATAGTCTAGCGATCACGTATGGACTTCGAAACGCAAATCCCATAGGCTGGAGCGTCCTGCTGGGGGTAGTGACGGCCTTTTGCCTGTGGCAGATGGCCCACCTGGGGGGCTTTCGCTGGGATTACGATGAGGGAGCGCACATGATGCAAGCCTACCTGATGTTGATGGGCTACCCTCTTTACGCCGAGACCTTTTCCGGCCAGCCGCCGCTGCTCATCTCGTCGCTGGCCGGAGCTTTTGCCCTCTTGGGTCCCTCAGTGCAGGTGGGTCGAGCCCTGATGGTGGCTTATGCCACTCTGGGGCTTCTGGCTCTGGCCCTTATTGCCCGGCAGTTACATGGTTGGGCAGCAGCCATAGGTACAGTAGTGCTGCTGGGCATCGCCCCTGATTTCTTTCTCTATTCGCGGGTCAGCATGGGTGACGTCCCCTCCAGCAGCCTGGTGACCTTGGCAGTCCTATGCGCTCTCCGCTACCGAGGCTCGGGGCGGCGAAGATGGGTGATGGCCGCCGGGCTTGCTCTGGGAGCCGGATGCCTTTTGAAATTCAGCGCCGTCTTTGCCGCTCCGTTGGTTGCGGTCCTGGTGGCGCTGCGGAGTGCGGATGGGCCGTCCTTGAGAGAGTTCATAGGCAGGGCGGAACGAGAGAAGTGGCTAAAGATCGGCTTTGATTTGGCCTGGCTGGCAGGGGCATCTGTCCTGCCTCCGCTCTTCTGTCTGCTGGCTTTTGATGTGCCGGCCATGTACGATCAACTTTTTGTTTTTCACTGGCAGGCGCGCACGGCTTTCCACCTCGACCGGCTGGCCAATCTCAGCCAGATTTGGGAGTACTTGCTGAAGAACAAGGGGCTTTCAGCCTTGGCTGCCTATGGCTGCACAAGTCTGTTCTTAACGCGCCGGTTGGGGCGTGGCTTCCTCATCGTTATCTGGTTCTTACTTATCGCTGCGGTGCTTATCAACCATGCTCCGCTCTGGCCGCATCTGCTGGTGATGTTACTCTTCCCTCTGGCTCTAGGGGGTGGGGTGGCCATTGGTGAGCTTGTGCAGTCTGCCCTGATCCAGGGCGGTCAGACTCGGCGGCGGATGGCGCTCTTGCTTATAGGACTGTGCAGCGCAGTCCTTTACTTGACGCAGCTACCGTCCATCGTGGATACCAATAGCCATCGCCTGATGGCCTACAAGACCAAAGTCGGCCTGGCAGCAACTGAGTTTGTGGCTGCGGTCACCGATCCAGAGGATTGGGTCATTACCGATGAGCCCCTGGTACCTTTCTGTGCCGGCCGAAAAGTGCCGCCGTATCTGAGTGACATCTCTTACGTCAGGACCCAAACTGGTTATTTGACTGCTGACGACCTGATCGCCCTGACTGAGGATTATCGTCCCCAAGCCATCGTGATCTGGAGCGAGGGGAGGTTCACCAAGC
>JAOZOT010000244.1 GCA_029933115.1 Anaerolineae bacterium
TAGGCGAGTGGCGTTTCGGGGCGGGGCAAGGCTGCGACAGCCTGCTGTACGTCACCGTCAGCACCGGCGTCGGCGGGGGCTGGATTCTGAACGGGCAGCTCTGGCGTGGCGCAGGAGGCGTGGCCGGCGAGATCGGACACACGGTTGTGGACCCAGACGGCCCGCTCTGTCTGTGCGGCAAGCGGGGGTGCGTGGAACGGCTGGCCTCGGGGCCATACATCGCACAACGGGCGCGTCAGTGGCTGGAGGCGCAACCGGAGCGGGGGCGGCGGCTGCGCGCCCTGGCCAGGGGCGACCCGGAGGCGATCACCGCCAAACTGGTGGCCCAAGCAGCGGCGCAGGGGGACGAACTGGCCTGGGAAGCATTGGAAGTCGCAGCCTGGGCGCTGGGAGTGGGCATTGGCAATGCGGCTAACCTGATGAACCCGCAGCGGATCGTGGTCGGTGGCGGCGTGACCAAGGCTGGCGAGCGTTGGTGGGAGGTGATGCGCCGCGTTGCCCATGAAACAGCCCTGCCGCAGGTCCACTTTGAGGTGGTGCCCGCTGCTCTGGGTGACGATGCGCCTTTGTGGGGAGCCGTTGCTTTGGCAGAAGATCTGATCAAGCGATGATCAGTGTACTAAAGCTTTCAACCCCCACTGGGGTACGCATCCTGTTTTGTGAATCGGAATTGTATGTAGCGGCCAAAACGGCGATAAGGTTCCAGGCCGGCTAACTCCTTCTCCAAACGAATGAGCTCATGCTCTTGATCCCCGGTCAGTTCCTCTTCTGGAATATAGTCCGCTAAAACCCGAATGGCCCGGAAGTCTTGCAGCGACCAGCCGCTTTGCTTGGCCCAGGCTATGATCTGTTCCAAAGGGTAGAGAGTGGCTTGGCCGAACCACTTGGCATCGTAGCTCAGGTCAGTCAATTTGGATCTGGCTAGCGCGGGGTCTCGGCGGAAGACGATGGCTCGAATCACCTCACTGACCGGATTGAGGGTGATCAAAGAAAGCTCCCCATCCGGAGCAGCCACTTTTTGGAATGCTCGCAAGATATGCAAGCTATCGTCCGTATATTCCAGGACGTGGTGGCACAGGATGAGGTCGAACTGCTCTGCAGGCAAGAGTTCAGCGATTGCCTCCAGCGTCCCCTCTACCAACTGGCATCGCTCGAGCAGATTCAGTTCTGTCAGTCGCTGTCGGGCCTGTTGTAACATCTCTGGGTCAGAGTCTAAAAGCGTGACTTTGTGACCCTGACGCAAGAGAAACTCTGTATTCACCCCGTTACCGCCAGCAGCATCCAGGGCCCGAAGTGGGCGACTCAAATCATGCAACCTCTCTAAGTTATACTGAGCCAGCTCATACCGCAGGCGACCGGCCGCTGACCGTTGATAACGGGCAAAAATTTCGGCAGTGGTTTCAACTTCTCTCTCCATACCACTCCTCATTATAAGTTGTTGAGTCATGGAACGTTGCATGGCTAACGTTCCCGCCGTTGGCGAAGCCCACCTCCTCTGGGCCGGCAAATCACTCCACGCACACCACGGTGTCTCACCGGCAAGTGGCCTTTGCCCCACCAGCAAGCGGTGGCTTGGGCCTCAGCCGCCAACGGCGTGATTAGGTGAGGTTGCGGCTCTACTCTTCATAGGTAGCCCAGTTCGCTACACAGGTAGTTCCACCGGCGAAAAACGTCCAACGCCTTCTCCCGCGCCGGCCGCGAGGCCAGCGGACTCCGCGCCACCCGATGAAAGAACGGCTCTGCCTTGTCGTGCGGGGCGCAGGCAGCAATGATCCGCTCAAACTTCGGATGCCGCTTTCTGCTCAATAATGCGCTTGTTAGCCGAGTTGGGCCAGTTGTTACAAGTCGATTCCATCTATAAATATCGGCTTATCGCCTATCAAGACATTCTGTTGAAAGGGTTTAATGTACAGATGCACTAGAACGTCCGCACGGAGGAAACCTTTCATGCTACTCAGCAGTTCATGGTTTTGCTCGCAAATGCACAAGATTTGCTCAATATCACTCAATATGGCCAAGTTGTTCACATATCTGAGGAGCACTGCCAGATGCTCTGGATCTCTGAATGCAATTGGGGTTAAGACCCATTGTTTCAAAGTATCACCGGGTCCGGGTACCCGTGGCATCGGTCGGAAGTTGCGGGCGATGTCCAGCAGCAATCCCATCATTCGCAGCTTCAGATCAAGTTTAGCTGCTTGCACAGTGATCTGCGTGATCTTGCTCCAATCCCAGAAGCCCAGACAGGCTACGATCCTCCCCTGATCTTCTAGAACGAGCAAGTTGTCAAAGCTGTATTGAGGCGTCCGGTTGACGAAGCCGGACAACGCATCCGCAGAAGTTGGTTCATACAAGTCATAGCCTTCCCAAGTCTCATTCAACAGCTTGGCGACCGCGACAAGGTCTTCAGGTGCAATTGGCCTGACCTCTCCCTCGGATATTATATCCATCTGCTTGTACACCAACAATGTTGGCATAACAAGGGTGCGATGCAGCTTGAAGCCCTGACCCTCAAAAAGTCGCATAGCTGGCAGATTGCCCTCTATGACCAAAAGGTAAGACAACACCACACCGTGTTGGATAAAATGATCTTCAATGTGCTGATGAAGTTGCCTTGCGACACCCTTTCTGCGAGAGTCGGGAGAAACGAAGTACTGAAACTCATACCCAACCCGGCAGGTGTTGCCATTCGCAATGGCTTCTCTTATTGCACAAGCTGCTGATCCTATGATGCGGTTATCTTCGCACGCAACGTAGACCTTGTACGAGTCATACGCTTTAGCCCGAGCAAAGAAATCAGGGGTATTAACAGTGGACACGATGAGAGTTGTACCTACTGGGCATTTCGCCTGTAGCTCTTGGAGTTCGTCGTTATCATCTGGCGTCGCTTCACGGATATACATTGTGTAGACCTCCGACACTGAATTGCTAGCTCATTTCGGCTAAAATATGCGAAATACTTCATACCTGGGGCGGGGGTTCGGGGGCTTCGTCGTGAGCGCCTGTCCTGAGCAGAGCCGAAGGGCTCAGCCGAACGGTGCCCCCTGTCTCCCCTTCTATCATAGTCGCCGCCACCACCAACCCCGGCGGGTGACCCGTCAAGGCGGGGGTTCGGGGGCTTCGTCGTGAGCGCCTGTCCTGAGCAGAGCCGAAGGGCTCAGCCGAACGGTGCCCCCTGTCTCCCCTTCTATCATAGTCGCCGTCACCGCCAACCCCGGCGGGCAACCCGTCAGGGCGGGGGTACGGGGGCGTCCCCCGTCTCCCTTTCTATCATAATCGCTGTCACCGCCAATCCCAGAAAAAGCCAGAAAAGAGCAACAGCGTGGGGAAAGTCCAGGTTAAACAAATAGTGGTCAAAGACGCCTGCTACCATCACCCCGGCGAGAGCAGCCACAAGCCCTAGCAGGATGGCTTCCAAACGAGTGCCCTTTCTCATCCTCCACCAGGCCCGCCCGGCGTAGATAAAAAAGATGACCATGATGACCAAAAAGACGAATAGCCCCACCAAGCCCATCTGCTCTGCCATGAGGAGATAAACGTTGGACACCCCGATGTAGATATCAATGTCGGGGGTGCCGGCAAAGCCCACCCCCAACCACGGGTAACGAGAGATGAGGATCAGGGCGTCCTTGTATTCTCCAAAGCGCATCCGGGTGGCCCGATCTTCCCCGCGCAACCCTTCTTGGAAGCGGGCGATGTATTCCTGTGTCTGGGGTATCTGGAGGAAGATGACTCCTACGATGAGCATCACCAGTAGGAGCCGACGATACCTGGCCACTCCTAGAAGGAGCAAAGCCACAGTCAAACCCAAAAGGGCGCTTCGGGAATAAGTCATATACAGGCAGAGGGCTATGACAGCCAGCATAGGCGCGGTGAAAACACGCCGCAGCAGTGGCCTCTGGGCGAACAACTGGGCGGCTGTCAAAGCTCCCACAAAGATCAGCATCCCTCCCAGGACATTGGGATCGACTGAGGTGGAGGTAGCTCGACGGGGCAGAGAGGGGTCGTCTTCGATGAATCGCAGAACCCCCCAACCCGTTGGGTAGCGGACTCGCCCTAGAACGGACAGCAGGCGGATGGTCCACGCTTCGGGCAGTAGATTCAACACCACCCCCATAAGGGCCGCTGCAAAGCCGGCCAGGATAAGGAGTGTCACCACTTGCTCCAGTTGCTTCCGAGTTCGCACACGATTGACGACCACGAAGAAAAGAGCAATACAGATGATGATCTCGACGAAATGGCGCAGCACGTTGGCCGAGAGGTGAGCGTGGGCCAGGCCAGCGACAAAAGAGGCAAAAGCCAGCAGAATGAATATCAAAATAGGCACACCCAAAGGAGAAGCCACGAACTGTTCTTGTTTGCGCGTGACCAAGGCCGTGATCCAGACGAAAAATATGACGACCAGGACCAGGTCAAGAAATGTAGGTGAGAAGCCGATGTTGACCGGCAGAGCGGCAAAGGGTAGCAAGTAGATGATGCCCACCAGAGCAAAAAGGCCCCACTGGGTGCTACGTAGCATCAGAAGGCCGCCGGTCAATGCTATCAGTACCAGGGCGGCCAACAGTGGGGTGAGGAAAGCGACATAGGCTCCGCCGATTAGCCCTACCGTGAGACAGAGGCCCACTATGGCCAGGGTGATCAGCCAGCGCTCATTTGCGACAAAGATTGCCTGAAGACCGGCCTTCCGTTCGTCCTCCCAGCTTTTGCCCTGCATCTGCTCCCTTCCTCAAGTTTCATTTCGCCGACTCGCCGACTTGCTCGCCGGCTCGCTGATTCGCTATTCCTATCAACTGCTCCACCACAAAAGGGGGTCGCCTCCGTGTCTCCTCAAAATTGCGCCACAGATACTCTCCAAATATGCCCAGCGTGAGCAACTGCGCTCCTGAAACCACCAGCACCACTGTCATTAAGGAGGCCCACCCCTGCACGGGAACACCGGCCAGCAATCTGTTGAGAATCACGACCACTGCCCACGCGAACCCGGCCAGTGCCAATACAATACCCAGCGCCGAAACGAGGCGCATCGGTACATAAGTGAAAGAGACTAACGCATCAATGAAATACTTCACCCTCTTGCCGAGGGTCCATCGTGACTCGCCCAATTCCCTCTTCTGCCGGGTATAGTACACCACGTCCCGATCAAACCCCAGCCACAGAATAAGACCGATGAGATAGGGGTTCTTCTCACCAATTTGCACTAGCATATCAGCGACTTCTCTATCAATGAGCACAAAGTCACACCCTTTTGCAGGCATTTCTCTGAGTGCTAGACGCCTGAAAAGCCAATAAAACGCGCTGGAGAGAAGTCTATTCACGAGCGGGTCTTCCCGGTCTTCCCTGGCTGCAAGTACAACTTTTTTTCCTGCCTCCCATTTCCGCAACATAGTGGTGATCAACTCAGGGGGATCCTGAAGGTCGGCCGCGATCATAGCCACACAATCTCCTGACACATAGTGAAGTCCGGCCATGATAGCCGCATTTGCTCCAAAGTTCCGGGAAAGCTTTACCACGCGAACTCGCGAATCCCTTTTTGCCAGATCTACCAGAATTTGGAAAGAGTTGTCTCCCGAACCGTCGTCCACAAAAATGTACTCAAAATCATACTGGGGATTGGCATCCGCCAGACTGAGAAGGCGAGGAAAAAGATGCGGCAGATTCAGTTCATTGTAATACACCGGAACGACGATAGAAACCGT
>JAOZOT010000770.1 GCA_029933115.1 Anaerolineae bacterium
CGCGACTACTTCATGAATGTCATCTTTAAACCAATGCCATAGTGGAAGTATAGGTGGAGATAAGGCGGGCTAATCAATTGTTAGGCGAGACGCTCGCTGCGCTCGCGGCGGCGGCTTATCTCGCGCGCCGTTGGGCGTACAAGCCATTTTCAATTGCAGTGGTTGAGAACTCTAACTTGTAACTTCGGGGGAGAACATCCTTGAGCAGAATCAGGCAAATTCAGGCCCTTGTCCGTAACGGCCTCTACTACCTGACCGAGCATGCGGACAATGAGGCCATTGCGGATGGCTTTGACATCTACGATGTAGAGTATGGGATCCTCACGGGTAAGATCAGGAGAACTTGGCCCAAAGAAGGCAAGTACGAGGTGGTTGGTTCAGCGCTCGATGGGCGACCCATTGGCATCGTATGCCGTATAACCAAGTCAGGGAAAGTTCGTGTGATAACCGTGTATGAAGATAAACCCAAGAAATGAGAGGAGAAGGAGACATGAGTTTTTGGGAAGGCGAAACCTGCGAATACTGTGGTGGGCCTATTGTAGAGAAGCGAGTTACGCTGCATCGGCGGGTAAAGGGGGGATATGTGCTGATTGAGAATGTGCCTGCGGGTGTGTGTACAGAGTGCGGCACACGCTATTATGCGGCGAATGTGCTCAAGACGATTGAAGAGAGCATTCGGGGACGCCGAAAAGCCGAGCGAGAGGTTCTTGTGCCCGTGTACTCACTATGACCGTTGTGGCTTCTGTCCAAGCCAGGGGGTGCGCCTAATCCCTCACTCCGGCCGACTGCTCCCTCGGCGGCTTCGCCGCCTTCGGTCGCAGCGGCTGAGCTCGATATCGCTATGCGGCGCGTTAGGGCAGGGGCGCTTTGTCCGAGAAGGGGTGTTGCCTGAGACGGCGAAGGTAAGTGCGGCGCGCCTGGCCTGCCGGCGTCTCGGTGAAAGCCAGGGGTGTTGGATTCTACAAGCGGGTTACGGGTTCAGTTGTAACAAATGACCAAGTACAACTTCAAACTTTGCTTAGGAACTGTCCAGAAATTTGCAGCAATCAAAGGAATCGCCCCATCCCTATAGCATGGATACCTTCAAAAATCTTCAGTTTTTGCGGAATATGGTACACCGTGATCGATGGGAATAACCGAAAGTTTTGTGAGCAACTGTCTACGAGGGCAGTCACCGCCTCCCGCCTGGCGATAAATCGCCGGGCCGAGCAGGGGAAGGGCGCTGAAAGCGCCCTGAATGGCCATCTACGCAGCTCGATAGCCCGCTTCAGCGGGCTTGAGCTGCTAAGCCCTGAGCTTTAGCTCGGGGGCCAGGCTTAGCTTTCGTGTTGAGGTAATCTCTGTCGGCAAGAACTTTGACCCTCCCGCAGGGTTCGCAACCTGCGGGAGGATGAACTGATGGTTCAGAGGGGGTAGCCGGATGGAGACATTCGCCATCACTGACGCCG
>JAOZOT010000245.1 GCA_029933115.1 Anaerolineae bacterium
AATCTTTTCAAGCCCGCACTCACGAGGGTAGCTCTGCATTTAATCGTGGTGGGGCAACTTCACGCTTGCAGACCTGCCCTCACAAGCTTGGGTGAATATCCAAGATGCCAACGCAGATGAGATTATACAAGATATGCCCCCAAAAAGCAAGGGCTAATAGTACCACCATCCTATCTACAAACAGGACCATTTTCCCATTGCATTTTGACCTTATTAGGGATATAATGTAGTCAAAGTAAAGAGTTTAAGGGAAGGAAACAAGCAGTAGAAAGCTACTACCTCCCCTCTTCTCCTTAACTCCGCCTACGGCCGAGAGCCATCTGCCCACCAGATGGCTCTTGGCTTTTTATACGAATTGGCAAAGGTCGCCGGGACAACCGGCGTCTCCACCTTGACCAAATAGGCGAAGAGAGGTAAAATATGCCGAAGATAAATGGAAGAAGGTGATGACCGTGCCTATCTACGAATATTACTGTGACGATTGCGAGATCAAATTTGATGTCCTGCGGACGATGAGCCAGGCCGATGATCCCATAGCTTGTGTGCAGTGCCAGGGGATGAACACCCATCGCGCTCTTTCTCTCTTCGCTGCCGTGAGCAAAGGCGAGGGCGGGGAGACTCGCTCTGTAGCCGGTGCTGGCAGCGGTTGCAGTTCCTGCGCGGCTACCGGTTGCGCCACCTGCGGACACTGAAGGATACCCGTGACGATGGCAGGGCTTTTCTCAAGCAGGCCAGGATCAGTCACAGGTGCGTCGCACCTCTCCTGAATCCAAAATACCCTCGACCGCCGAAAGGAGGATATGAAACAGAGAGCGATTTTCCAACGAATTACGTCGAAAACCGGCTTGGCAATGGTAGCCATCCTGGCCGCTTTGGTCACTCTCGTTCTTCTGGTGAGAAATCACCGGTCAAAGACACCATCGTCCTCAGCTACTCCTCAGCACACCGCTGTTCGGGCGACGCCTACGGCAACGCGAACTCCTACTTCTACCCTCACACCGACGCCTACCCACACACCGACGGCTACCCCGTCACCATCCCCGACCCCTACTCCCACCCCTACCCCCACCCCCACCCTTGATCTGAGTAGTTGCACTGTCCTGGGCTGCGGTTACGGCCCGGCCGACCCGATTCCCACGGCCGCTGTCGGCCCCAGGCCCTACATCCCACAAAGCCCCCCCACCCGGCAGGACTGCCAGATCTGTCATGGTGGTAAAGCGATGAAGAGCCCTCAGTTCCTCAGCCTGACCGAGGTGGACCGGACGACGATGGAGCAATTGTGGGATGCTGCCCGGTCGCAGCGAGCCTATCAGATCGCACCGGGTGTGGTCTACTTTGTCTACAACAGTGTGCACCATGTCGTCGTTGATTTGCAAGAGCCGAAGATAGCTTTGCAAAACATAGTCCCGCAGCGCGGCGAGCGGGGCACGTTATTCACCCCTTCGTGCTGCCTCTCTCCCGACGCTCTGGTAATCACCGACGCCGATTACCACGGGCTGGACGGCTCGAACAAGGCCGACGGACGGGAGTATTTCTTCCATCAGGGGCGAGCCGCGCTGTTCGTGCGTCACGGTCAGTATGACATCGGGGTAATCCGCACGGAAGAGGAATACGAGCCGGTCACCACCTCATGGGGAGGCGGGCCGATTTTCATCTGGGACGGGGAATACAACTTTAACCCCTTCGACGAGTGGTTCCACCCCAAAGCCCTGGAATACTATCGCACCAGCCTTTGGGCCAAGATGACAGCAGCCGTGTCAAAGGACCGCAAGTATCTGGTGCTATCCTCTTCTTATGGCTTGACGCTGGAAGAGCACGCTGAAAACATCATCGCTCTGGGCCGGCTGTGGGGCATCGAAATAGACCGGGCCTTGCGCTTCGATGGCGCTGAGAGCACCTACCTGGGGCTGCGCATCGGCCCCCGCTTTGTCAGCGTGCTCGATATCCCAGAACCCAAGATAGTCAATTGCCTGGTGATACGGCGGCGAGATTAGAATCTCACCTCACAGTCGGCAATCCAAGAATTCGGCTTTAAAGGCCGACCTCTCCGAACTTGGGAGAAGTTGGCCTTTCCCCCTCTGCTGAACAGCCCAAGCCTGCGCCATCGCCCCCGCAAGAGCCTGCTGTGCGTCCACAGAACGCAATCTCTTGAAAAGCGGATTGAAAGGTGTTATAATGTAGGCGCCTTTCCGCCGAGCGGGCTTGCAGTTCTCGGAGCCGAGAAAGGGCGTTGAGGGGGTACCCCTCAAGCTCCCCAGGCTTCGCTGCGCAAGCCCCAAGCTACCCTGTTGGCGCTCATCCCCGATTAAGAGAGGCTTCGGAGTGACCCACGAGTCCATCGCTATTCTAGGTGTTCGGGTCAGCAATGTGGACGTGCCCCAGTCCTTGGCTATCATCGAGAGCTTGATCGAGAGCGGCACCCCCCACCAATTGGTGACGGTTAATACCGAGTTCGTGATGGCCGCTCAGAAAGATGCCGAGTTCAAAGCCATTATTAACGCTGCGGCTCTTGCCCTGCCTGATGGGGTCGGTCTGCTGTGGGCTGCCCGCTTCCTGGGCCACCCCCTCAAGGAACGGGTGACCGGCGTGGACACTGTACAACGGGTGGCAGAGTTGGCCGCCCACAAAGGCTATCGCCTCTTTCTGCTGGGTGCGGCCGAGGGCGTGGCCGATCTGTGCGCTCGACGCTTGAGCACCAACTACCCCCATCTACAAATCGCCGGTACTTACTCCGGCTCACCGGCCGTCGAGGAGGAGGACGAAATCGTTGCTCTGGTCAGGAAAGCCCGGCCCGACGTCCTTTTCGTGGCCTACGGCGCACCACAGCAGGACAAATGGATCGCCCGCAACCTGGAAAGGCTGAGAGTGCCGCTGGCTATGGGAGTAGGAGGGGCTTTCGATTTCATCGCCGGCGTGGCGGTGCGTGCCCCCCGGTGGATGCAACAGTTGGGCCTGGAGTGGCTGCACCGGCTCTACCATGAACCGTGGCGCTGGAGAAGAATGTTGGCCTTGCCCAAGTTCGTGGGGTTGGTGATACTGAGGAAGTTAGGGGACAATGTCAGGCATTGATAAAGGTGGACTGATTGGATTTCTGCCTCGCCTGCGAGGGCGACGCATCGTGGTCGTCGGCGATGTGTTTCTGGACGAGTACGTCATTGGGCGGGCTACGCGGCTATCGCGAGAGGCTCCCATTCCGGTGCTGGAGTTCGAGCGACGTTTCTACCTGCCTGGTGGAGCAGCCAATCCATCCAGCAACGTTGTCGCCTTGGGCGGGGTGGCCTGGCAGGTGGGGGTCGTCGGTGACGACGAGCCAGGGCAACAGCTTTTGCAGAAGCTACGAGAGGCGGGCATTGACGCGGCCGGGGTGGTGAGCGACCCCTCGCGGCCCACCACCACCAAGACCCGCATCGTGGCTCAAGGATCCCTGCGCTTCCCCCAGCAACTGGCCCGCATTGACCACCTGGATCGCCGTCCGGTGGGAGAGGATGTGGAAAGAGCCCTCATCACCCACCTGGAAACACTCGTGCCTCAAGCTGACGCAGTGCTGGTCTCCGACTATCGCACCGGGGTAGTCAGTGAGGCCGTCGTCGCTGCCGTGCTGGAGGTGGCCCGCCGGCACAATAGACTGACTACTGTGGACTCCCAGGGCAACCTCCACAAGTTCCACGCCTTTGACCTGGTCAAGTGCAACCACGCCGAGGCTCAGGCGACGACCGGTCGAACGCTTTCCACCGAAGAGGATTTCCGGCGAGCGGGAGAGGCGCTTCTGAAAGAGCTTGGAGCCCAAGCCATAGTCATCACCCGTGGACCGGAGGGGATGTCGCTCGTGGGGACCGGTTCGCTGTGTCAGGAATACACCCACCTTCCGGCCGCCAATCGCAGCGAAGTCTTTGACGTGACCGGGGCAGGCGACACCGTTATTGCCGTCCTGACTCTGGCCCTGGCAGCAGGAGCCGATCTGCTGGCTGCGGCGCACCTGGCCAATTATGCAGCGGGCCTGGTGGTGCGCAAGCTGGGCAACGCCACGGCCACGCCAGAAGAGTTGGTCTGGGCCATAGAGACGAAATTCGACATTTGAAGTAGCTGCCCAGCCTACCCTCCCGCAGGTGCGGTTGATGGCTTATGCGGGGTTCAACATCCGGTCGAGGCCCGTTTTGTGTCCAGAGAACGTCCAAACCTATGGGAGGGTGAGTAGTCACCATTTGAGATTCGGAGGCAGGTTGATGGCTGAGGAGCAAAAGCCTCTGAGCGAGCGGGAGATGGAAGTCCTCCGCTTGGTGGCCAAGGGCGCAACCAACCGGCAAATTGCCCGTGAGCTCGTCATCAGCGTCAACACCGTCAAAATACACCTGCGCAACATCTTTGAGAAGTTGAACGTCCAGTCGCGCACCGAGGCAGCCCTGTACGCTGTCCGTGAGGGATGGATTACGGTCACCCCACCAACAGTGGAAGCAGAGGTCGCCGAGGCCGTTGAGGAAAAGCCGGTCGAGAGGATCTCACCGGCCAAGCGTGTTACGTTTGTGGTGGCAGCCCTGCTCGTCTTTGTGGTAACCTTCTTCCCGCAAACCGGGGCGACAGCACCCTCCAGCAGAGTCTCCAGCGACTTCACCAATCGTCCCACAGCCAGGGGGCAGTCGGCCGTCCGATTCGAGGTCTCGCGCTGGATGAGCCGGGCTCAGATGCCCACTCCCCGCGAGCGGCTGGCTGTGGTCGCCTACGAGGGTAAAATATACGCCATCGCCGGCGACACGGCCGGCGGTGTCACCGGCGCCGTTGAGATTTATAACCCGGCAGACAATACCTGGACGCTGGGAGCGCCCAAACCGACGCCTGTGAGCAACGTCGCCGCCGCAGTCGTGGATGGTTTAATATATGTACCAGGGGGCTATACTGCGGCCGAAGAGGTAATCATGGCTGTGGAAGTCTACGATCCAGTCCACGACGCCTGGGACACAAGGGCCGCGCTTCCAACTCCCCTTTGCGCCTACGCCATCGCCGCTGTGGACGGCAAGCTCTTCGTCTTTGGCGGCTGGGACGGTGACTCATACGTGGCCTCGGTCTACGAGTACGATCCCCAGAAAGATGCCTGGACGGCCAAAACAGCCATGTCAACAGCCAGAGGCTTCGCTGCCGCCGGCGCAGTCGAGGGCAAGGTCTACGTCGTCGGAGGTTACGATGGAACGACAGAGTTTGCTCTTTGCGAGGAATACGATCCGGCCAGCGACGATGGGGCGGGGGTGCCCTGGACGATCAAAGCGCCCATGTCTGTGGGGCGGGGTGGTTTAGGGGCAGCGGTAGTAGGTAAAAACTTGTACGCTATTGGAGGAGGGTGGCAAAGCTATCTGGTGTACAATGAGAGATACGATCCTGACACTAACACTTGGGCCAACTTTGAGACGCCAATCACAGCCGAGTGGCGCAATCTGGGTGTGGCGGCCACAGAGGCGAAAATATACGCTATCGGGGGTTACAGCGGCGACTACCTGAGTGACAATCAGGAGTATCAGGCTCTGTTCCACCTGTACTTGCCCACAGCGCCCTGACAGTCTGTCCCCCTATAAAAAGGCGGTAGTCTCTCCCTTAAGTGTTGTTGCCCTGTTCTGCCCCGGTGGGATCGCCAGATCCCACCAAGCCACCGGATCTGGCGATCCGGCGGGAGCAAAACGCTACGGGTAGTGGCTGCC
>JAOZOT010000023.1:0-3250 GCA_029933115.1 Anaerolineae bacterium
TTGTCTACTTGTCTACTTGTTACTTGTCTACTTGTCTATCATTCACCTTGCTCTGACCCTGGTGCCCGGCACCGGCACCGAATTTATAATTTCCTCAACCACGGCTCTGGGGTCCACGTTTTTGATGCGAGCCGAAGGGCTGATGATCAGGCGATGGGCAAGGGTCACCTGGGCCAGGGCTTTGACGTCATCGGGGATGACATAGTCGCGCCCCAGCAGGGCCGCCCGCGCCTGACCGGTCTTGTAAAGAGCCAGGCTTCCTCGCGGGCTGGCTCCCAGGTAGACATCGGGGTGTCGGCGCGTTTCGCCAACTATGGCTACGATGTACTCCTTGATCGAATCGTCAATATAGACGTTCTTGACCGCCTCCTGCGCTTCCAACAGTTCCTCGACATCCACCACCTGGCCGATTCCCTCTACCGGATGGACATATTGCTGGGAGTCCATCATAGTGATTTCATCTTCAGGGTCTGGATAGCCCAGGCTGATGCGCAGCATGAAACGGTCCAGTTGGGCTTCTGGCAGAGGAAAAGTGCCTTCGTATTCGATGGGGTTCTGAGTAGCCAGAACGAGGAAAGGGCGAGCCATAGGATACGTTGTGCCGTCAACGGTGACCTGTCGCTCCTCCATACATTCCAAGAGAGCCGCCTGGGTTTTGGGAGCGGCACGGTTGATCTCGTCGGTCAGGACGATCTGGGCCATGACCGGGCCGGGGCGGAACTCGAACTCCCGCGTCTTCTGATTAAAGACCGAAACGCCGGTCACATCGCTGGGTAGCATGTCGGGCGTGAACTGGATACGGCGAAAAGTGCAACCGATAGACCTGGCTATTG
The DNA here is from genome assembly GCA_029933115.1 of Anaerolineae bacterium. GTDB lineage: Bacteria > Chloroflexota > Anaerolineae > E26-bin7 > E26-bin7 > E26-bin7. Next base: position 834 of record JAOZOT010000023.1, read on the forward strand.
ACTTGGCCAGCATAGTCTTGCCCACACCCGGCACATCCTCAATAAGTAGATGACCCTGGCAGAGCAGGGCCAGTAAAGTAAGCTGCACCTCCTCGCGCTTGCCGACGATTACCTTCTCCACGTTGGCGATCACCTTCTCGGCGACTTGCTGAGGCTTCTCCATAAACTGTGCTCCTTTGTCTGATGATGTCAGCTTTTCGGCACGCCGATCTCGACTGAGGGTTTATCTCCCCTCACCTACTACCTCAAGACCCTGAGAAAAGTTCAATTTCGCCCTTGAGGCTACGTCCCAGGCACATTTCAGGGCGCACTACGAACTATAGAGCACTGATAGCCGGCCAGTTCGGTGGTTTTGGGAGCCAGGGCCGAGATCACCAACACGGCTCGCTCCACTTCCGCGCCGAAACCCTCAATGACCAACTGCCCCTTCTGAGTCCCGTCTAGCTCCATCCGGCGCACCCGAGTCTCCGTCCCCAACTCGATGAGCTGCACCACATAGCGTTGAGGCACAATGTTGTCAGTGCGGATGAACCCCACAGCTTCCCAGCCATCATCGCTCTCGGCGTCGTGGTAGTAGCCCAGCTCAGGGATAGAGATGTCGTCCACGCAGAAGCCGGGGCTATTGTAGGCATCGTCGGTGATGTACTCGAAACGCACCAGGATTTGCTGGCCGGTGTAGGGGCTCAGATCAATCTCTTCGAGAACCCACCGGGGCTTTGCGGTCTCTGCACCGGCTTCCACTCCGCTCTTGCCTGTGTAGGCATGGCCAAAGTTGTTGCCGGCAGGGTTGTAATCGGTGGTGTACTTTCCCGGCAATATATCCCATGTCTGACCACCGTCAGTCGAGACCTCGACGTAGGCATAGTCATAGTTCTCCTCGATATCGTACCACAACCAGGCTTGCAGTGTGGCTCGCTCCAGCCCCGTCAAGTCGAAGGCGCGGGTCAGGGTGGTGTCGCTCTCGTCCCCCCGGTTGGACCACCATTGGTAGTTGCCGCTGTGAGCCTCGTTGTCCACCAGCCTGACCGTTGTCGAGCCGGTGAATTGTACGACCACATCACCCCCACCGGCCGCCTGGAGTTCGATGTAATCAGCACCATACTGGTGGACAGTAGCCGTCAACTGAACAGGGTATTGGGTATAAGTTGCATCAAGGGCCGGCTTCTCGACTGCCAGGTTTCGATAGCCATAGCGACCGTCGTCGAGGCTGGGGTCATCCAGGTAATTGGCGATGAGCCAGTCGGCGAAAACGTCCTCAAAAGTCACCCCCAGCCCCCAGGCCGCCAGGACCTCGTCAAAGCCAGCGATGCCATCGGCCTGGGATGCCACCACCTGCCGCAACACCTCATCGCCAAATCGCTCCAGGAAGTAGACCATGAAAAGGTAACTGCCGCCGTAGTGGGGAGCCGCTGTATCGGGATCGTCAGCCCAGGCTGTCAACTGGGTGTCGGGCGTGCGGCTGAAAATGCGGTCGGCTGCGCCTACGTCGTAGCCATTGAGGTAAGCCGCCAGTTCCGAGAGGCCCTCGTTGACCCAGGTGTCCTCGTTGCGGTCGGTGTACCAGTGGATCATGTGTTGGAACTCGTGCGCCAGAATACCGTCGTAATACTCGTTGCCTGGACTGACGCTGCCCAGGTTGATGTAGAACATCTCCCGCTCGTTGCTGTAGGGGTTCACCAGGCGGGAGTATTCGTCGGCGCTGGAATAATAGCCGCCCACGCCGGGCACGTTGCCGTTGAAGATGCTGATGTGCGGGTCATTGTCCACGCCGGGCGTCCACTCACTGCCAAAGAAATGACGGTTGGTGGGGTAAATCTCGTTCTCGAAACGCTCCGCCGAGCGGATCAAATCGTCCTGGCTTACCTTGTAGCCATCCTGCACCCACACGTAGAGGTGAGGCGTGATGTAGCGCAAGGTGGCCCAGACCCGAAAATAAGTGTCGGTAGTCTGATCGTTTATCCAGAACTGGGCTCGGTCACCGACCTCGTAATGGGGTGGGGTGGGGTTGACTATCACAGGGATGGGTTCTGCCAGCTTCTTGAGGCGGGCAGTCAGGGCCAGCAAATCCCGCTCAGGCAGGGCGCTTGCCAGCATCTCGTCGGTAAAAGGTTCGGCCGAGGGGATAGGCCCTTCAACTGTGCTCGGGACAGGTGTCTGGGCGATGAGGGACACCGGCGTTGGTGTGCCCGTCGCTGTGGGCCTCTGAGCAAAGGGGGGCACTGCGGTCAGTGTAGGGGCAGGATTCGCTGCCGGCGGGAGGGTAGAGGGGAACACAACCTGCCGGTCACGGCTCAAATCGGTGACGATGAACAATATCCCCGCTGTGTAGACCAGCCCCACACAGGCAAGCAATATGGCGATGATAGCTATTTGTCTAACTGTGCGTTTTTGCAAGATATCTCCCAGAAAGCTCCTCA
>JAOZOT010000023.1:3350-19588 GCA_029933115.1 Anaerolineae bacterium
AGAAGGTGCCTGAAAAATGCTTGTAGTGACGACTTTTAAAGCCGGTATTACCGGAAAGCAACTGAAGTCGCTACCACGAGCACCAAGCCCTGCTCTCAGGCAGGTGCAGTGGGCAGAGCGAAGCCGAAGGTGCTGCCCTGGCCGAGTTCGCTCTCCACCCACACCCGTCCGCCGTGCCCCTCGACGATGGATTTGACGATGGCCAGCCCCAAACCCGTCCCTTCGATCCCGGCGACCTGGGCGCTCTTCACCCGGTAGAATTTGTCAAAGACGTGAGCCTGATCTTCAGGGGCAATGCCGATGCCTGTATCTTTGACCTCAACCGCTATTTCACCATCTGCTTCCCAAGCCGAGATGGTCACCGTCCCCCCGGCGGGTGTGAACTTGAGAGCATTGTCCACAAAGTTGGTTATCACCTGCCCCAGGCGAATTGGATTCCCCATAACGAGGGACAGAGCCGGGGGCAAATTAATTTGCAGGCTGATCTCTTTGGCTTTGGCTCGTTCTTCCAAACCCTCCACCGCCTCGTTGATGATCGTTGCCAGTTGGCAAGGCTCCATCTCCATCTCCACCCCGGCTTCGATCTTGCCCAGGTCCAGAAGGTGTTGCACCAGAGTGGCCGTCTTGGCCACCATGCGCAGGATGTCATCAACAGCGTCCTGCTGAGCCTGGTTTATCGGGCCGAGTTTGGGGATTATCTCGGCGCTGGTCTGTATGACCTGGAGGGGGGAACCCAGGTCGTGGGAGACGGTGGAGACAAATTCGGATTTCATTTTGTCAAGCTCTTTAAAATGAGTGATGTCTCGCATGATCGCCATCTGGCCCACACCGGCAACGGGGGTCAGTTGGGCATAAAGGGTACGTCCATCAGCCAGAGGGATTTCAGCACTGCACGAGCCCTCATCTGTCACAAAGCAGGAGCGCCAGAGGGCAAGGAGCTCAGCGTTCTTGACAATCACCTCCAACGGCTTGTCGGCCCACGTTCCGGGTTCGACCTCGAAGGCCTGCTCGGCCGCCGGATTCATAAGGAGCACCCGGCCTCCCTCGTCGGTGACAAAGATGGCGTCGCTGGCTCCTCTGATGATAGCCTCCAGCTTGGCTCGCTCTTCGCGCACAGCGTCGAAGAGGCGGGCGCTATCCACAGCTACGGCCAATTGCGCAGCCAGTGATTGCAGAAGGGTCTGGTCACTCTGGTCGAAATCGTTCAGCCGGGCGCTCTGCACATCCAAGACTCCAATGACCCTGTCCTGAACCTTGAGCGGAACGGCCAACTCGGACCTGGTTTCAGGTAATTCGTCCATAGCGTAATAGCGTTCGTCTTGGCTCACGTCGGGCACCAACAGCGGCTCCCCTGTCTGAGCCACCCAACCGGTGATTCCTTCTTCCCCGATTTTGAGGCGTGTGCCGGTTACCCGTGAGTCCTTGTAATAGTATCCGACATCGGCCCTGAACACCAACTCTTTACCCTCCACCAGGCCAATGCTGACGTGGTAGCAATCAAAGGTCTCACGGACGAGCCTGACTATTTCCCACAGCAGAAGGTCAATGTCCAGGATGGTGCCGATGTCGTAGGCCACCTCGTTCACCAGGTGAAGCCGCTCGGCCATGTATTGGGCCTCCTGGTAAAGTTGGGCATTTTGGATAGCCGTTGCGGTCTGGTGGGCGATAGTCTGACAGAGGGCTACTTCATCGGCCGAAAAAGGAAGCTGTGTCTCTGCGCGATCCAGACTGATGGCGCCGATAGCTCGGCCCTTGGCCACGATGGGCACACTCAAGTGAGAAGCAAGGCCCTGGCGCCGAGCGTAGGACCAAAAGTCCTGCAGGCGCGGGTCGGCGAAAACGTCAGGGATTTCCACCGGCTCCCGAGTGGCGATGGCCTCGGCCACGTGAGGGCGCGCTTCCAGAGGCAAACGCAGGCCTATGATTTCCACCGGCCGATGAGGGTTATCGGCCACCTGCAAGACCAACTCTTGATTCTTTTCGTCCAGGAGGAAAATAGCGCAGCGCTTGGTGCGCAAAGCGCGGGCCGTTTTCTCGGCGATGAGGCACAGGGCTTCGTCAAGGTTCAAGGATGAGGCCGCCTGACTGACCTCGTACAGGACCGCCAGTTCGCGCAGGCGCCGCCGGGACTCTTCATACAGCCAGGCATTTTCAACGGCAATAGCGGCTTGATTGGCAATGGACGAGAGCAGGTCGAGGTGCTCCTCGCTGAAGCGGTTGGGCTGCGGATGGCTCAGGGTCAGTACGCCGACCACCCTACCCTGTCTCAGCAGGGGCACAGCGATGGCCGAACGGGTTGCCCGGTGGTTCTCGTCCAGAACCAGCCAGCGTTCATCCTCTCGGGTGTCAAAGACAATCGCTCCTTCTTTGTGCTTAACCACCCACCCGGCCAGGCCCTTGTCCAGAACTTGGGCTACCATCTGTTCGGCCACCGGGGGCGCCAGCCCCTTTCGGGCCAGGATTTGGCGGCAGGCCCGACCTGATTCGTCTAAAACCACAATGCTTCCCTTGGCAGCTCTCACGCTGGGGACGGTCAGGGCCAAAATATCGCTCAATACCTGGTCCAGGTCCAAACTGGAGCTTAGCTTACGGCTGATGTCATAAAGCAACTCAACTCTTTCTCTCACCTTCTACCCTCGTGCAACTGCCAGGCAAGATTCCCCAGCCCCCTTCCAGGGAGGTAATTCGTGAGGTGAATCACGCCAAATGTCACAACCCTCAGCCTGTTTCCGCGCCGCTCGCGGCGGATTTGTGATCCGCCGCCGGAGCTGCCGGGCGAGAGCAACTGCGGAAAATGGGCCTAGGGCACAGGCAGGGCAAAGCCGAAGGTGCTACCTTGGCCAGGCTGGCTTTTCACCCATACCCGCCCTCCATGCCCCTCCACGATGGATTTTACAATGGCCAGCCCCAACCCCGTCCCCTCAATGTCTTTTGTCTCTTCGCTGCTGACTCGATAAAACTTTTCAAAGAGATGAACCTGATCCTCCGGAGCAATGCCAATGCCGGTGTCCTTGACCTCCACCACCACTTCACCTTTGTCCTCCCTGGCTGAAACGGTCACCCTGCCCCCTTCAGAGGTGAATTTGATGGCATTGCCCAGCAGGTTGTTCACCACCTGATCGAGGCGGACCCGATTGCCCAGGACAAGCGGAAGTTCGGAGGGGAGGTCAAGTTGCAGGATAATCCCCTTGGCCTTGGCCCGTTCCCTCACGCTCTCTACAACCCCTCTGATAATCGCTGCCAATTGGCAGGGCTCCATTTCCATTCCCACTCTGGCTTCGATTTTGCCCAGGTCCAAAAGGTTGTCTATCAGAGTTGTCATCTTGGCCACGCTCAGCTTGATGCGTTCCACGAACTCTTGCTGCACCTCGTTCAGTTCGCCTGCTTCTGGCAGCAGAATGGCATAGCCGCTTATATTGGCCAGAGGTGAGCGCAGATCGTGAGAGACCGTGGACACAAAGTCGGATTTCATCTTGTCTAGCTCTTTGAGGTAGGTGATGTCTTGCATCACAGCGATGCGCCCCACCTCGGCTACAGGTGTCAGGCTGGCGTAAAGGGTCCGTCCATCGCTCAAAGGAATTTCCTCAGCCAAAGCTTCTTCTCCCGCCTCCGAACGGGCGAAGAGGGCCAGGAGCCTTTCATCGCTCACTACTTCTTCCAATGATCTGCCCGGCTCGGGCACGGTCTCCACGTTGAAGGCTTTTCGGGCGGCCTGGTTCATCAGCAGCACCCGATTCTGAGTGTCGGTGACGATGACGGCATCGTTGGTGCCGCCGATGATGGCCTCCAGCTTGGCCCTTTCCTCTGCTATGGTGGTATGCAGGCGGGCGTTCTCGATGGCCATAGCCGCGTGGGTGCCGATAGTGAGGGCCAGATTCACCTGCTCTTCGGTAAAGCGCCGGCCCTCTTCGACCTGATCGAGAGCCATCAGGCCGATCACCTCGTCCTTGCTTATCAAAGGGACCATCAACAGGCTCACAATGCCAAAGGGGGCAACCCATTTGGAGGGCATGACAGACATCGCTGAACCGTCCAGGATCACCGGCTTGCGCTCCCTGATCACCTCCTGCAGGATGGGAAACTCGTCTACTGCTTCGGCATACCTTTCTTTGAAGGCCGTCCAGAGTTCTCTATCCACTTCGCCGGAGGCGAACTGCGACATGATGGGTATCAATTCTCTCCTGTCCTGACTCAGAAGCAGGATGCTACAGCGGTTGGCCCCACAGGCCTGGGCGGTTGAGCAGGCCACTCGCTTGAGCACCTCGGTCAGGTCCAGGGTGGAACTGAGGGCCTGAGCTATGGCCAGCAGAGTTGAGGATTCTTGAACACGACGGCGCTCGGCGGAGTAGAGCCGGGCTCTTTCTACGGCAACGGCCGCCTGAGCAGCCACCGAGGACAGGACTCGCAAGTCGTCGTCGTTGAAAGCGTTGACCTCTGGTCTTTGCACGTCTAGCGCGCCGATGACCCTGTCGCCGGCTATCATTGGCACCGCTACCTCTGACCGGGTGGCCGGCACCCCTTCGACGTATCTGGGATCCTGCCTCACGTCGGGCACATTCAGGGCAGTCTTGTGGGCCACCACCCAGCCGACGATGCCCTCCTGGCCTATCTTAAGCCTCACCCTCCCGGCGGCGTCCTGAAGGTAGCCGCGCGCTGCCTTGACCTCGAGCTCTCCCGTCTCTTCGTCAGCCAGCAAAATGGCACAATTATGGTAGCCAAAAGCCTTCTGCAATATGTCCAGCACTTTTTCCAGTATCTGGTCGAGGTTGAGGGTGCGCATCAGTTGGTTGCTCACTTTATAGAGGGCGGTGGCCTCCCTCATCCTCTCGGTGACTTTTTCATAGAGGCGGGCGTTCTCAATAGCCACGGCCGCCTGGTTGGCGATGGTCTGGCAAAGGGATACTTCGCCGGCCGAGAAAGGGGGCTGATTGCCAACACGGTCCAGGCTGATCGCTCCAATGACCTGCTCCTTGATCATGATGGGCACGGCCAGGCAGGCTTTGATATTTAACTCTCGTGCCCGAGGCCAAAAATCTCTCTTGCCGGGGTCTGCAAAAATATCGGGGATTTCCACCGGACGACGGGTGGCTATGGCCTGGGCTACATGAGGGCGCGCTTCGAGGGGCAGACGCAGCCCCAAAGCCTCTGCCGGACGGTCGGGGTTGTCCACCGCCCGCAAAACCAACTCGCCCCGTCCCTCGTCCAGCAGGAAAAGGGCACAGCGGTCAGCACGCAGAGCCCGAGCCGTTTTCTCGGCGACAAGGCGCAGGGTCTCATCCAGGCGCAAAGAAGAAGCGGCCTGACTGACTTCGTAAAGGACCGAAAATTCGCGCAGCCGCCGCTGGGAGTCATCGTACAGGCGGGCGTTCTCAACGGCGATGGCCGCCTGGCTGGCGATGGACAAAAGCAAGTCGAGGTGTTCCTCATTGAAGCGGTTGGGCTCCGGGTGAACCAGGGTCAGCACCCCGACCACCCGCTCTTGCCTCAGCAAGGGCACGGCGATGGCTGAGCGCGTGGCCAGGTGGTCGTCGGTCAGAGCCAGCCAGCGTTCATCGTCTTTGGTATCGTAAACGATGGTCCCTTCTTTGTGCCGGATCACCCAGCCGGCCAGCCCCTTGTCCAGAACCTGGGCCACTATCTGTTCGGTCACCGGGGGCGCTGATTCTTCTCTGATCAGAGTGTGACGGCGAGCCTGCCCAGATTCATCCAGAACAATGATGCTGCCACTGGTGGCTCCCACGCTGGGGATAGTCAGAGCCAGAATATCACTCAGCACCTTGTCCAGGTCCAGACTGGAGCCCAATTTGCGGCTGATGTCATAAAGCAGTTCGAGCCTTTGCATACTTCACCCTCTCTGCTGACCCCTCAACATCTCCTCCGCTACTCCCACCCTAATTATATCACAATTCTCAAAAAATTGCCCTTCTGCCGCAACGAAAACGGCCCGCCCCAGGCGTCAGCATGAGCTTACCACAGGGGGCGGGCCTTTTCTATACTGGAGTCTGGCGAATTTTGAATACCACCATATCTTGTAAACAAGCTGCATATAACCCCAAGATGTAGTGGTTCGTAGTGGCGACTTCAGTCGCTTTTCGCTATTCTGAACGGCTAAAGCCGTCACTACGAGCAAAAACGCCAGTGTCCAGTTCTATATTTGCCCGGTGCTTCGGCCTGGCACCGGCCAGGGCACGGCCGCGCTGGCTCTCAAGGCCTCGGCGACGCAGCTTTCTGGCCGGTGCCGCGCCGCATTTCCGGCACGCTCGTGGAGAGTCGTGACGCCCCCACCACCCGAAACCCGTTGTTCCTGTTACGGTTGTTCGGGTTGTTCCTGTGGCGGTACGCGCAGCGAACGTTCCTCTGATTGTTGTTGAAGCCGCCGCCGCGCCACACACGGGGGACGTTCCGGCCGGCCCCGCGCCCCCAGAGGGGCACAGCTATTATGATACCACACCTGGCCCCGGGGCGCAAATCGCCACCGCGCGCCGCGCGGCCGAGGGGGGAGCATTCGCTCCCCCCTCAGACTCCCCCCTCAAGGGCAGAATCCAGAAGCCAGAAATTCAGAAGCCAGAACCAGGAGAGCCGGACGCCCCCACCACCCGAAACCCGTAGTTCCTGATACGGTTGAGCGGGAGGTCCCCGAGGCGGACCGCGCAGCGAACGAGCCACTGATGGTTGCCGAAGCCGCCGCCGCGCCACACACGGAGGGCATCCCCCTCAAGCTCTTGCAGGCTCTCCATCCGCTCCTCATAACCCTTATAGTTGTCCACCCATTTTGTGAGGCACCACTCCCACACGTTGCCGCTCATGTCCAGGCAGCCATAGGGCGAAGCTCCAGCCGGGAAGAGCCCCACCGCGCTGGTGGTGCCCAGGCCGGTGTCGGTCATGTTACAACGGGTGGCTACTTCTTGGTCGGCGCCGGAGGGCAAGGTATGGCTCCAGGGATACAACTGGCCATCCGTGCCCCGCGCCGCTTTCTCCCACTCCGCTTCGGTGGGCAGCCGCACCTCGTACCGACCACTGCCGAAATCCCACACCTCTGCACTCCCGTCCTCCCCCTTGACTCTCAACTCGTAACCCGTAACTCGTAACTTTTCTGTTAACCAGCGGCAGAAGGCCACCGCCTCGTACCAACTGACGCCCACGACGGGGTGATTGGGCAAATCGAATGCCCCGCCGTAGGTCCCTGGCCCGGTGACGTGGTTGCTCTCCCGCCACTGCCAGCCGGCCTCGGTCCAGTAGTCAGGATTGGCATAGCCCCCGTCCTGCACAAAGGCGGCGTACTGGGCGTTGGTGACCGGGTATCTGCTGATGAAGTAATCGTAGGGCAGGGGCTGCTCGTGCTGGGGCATTTCATCTTCCCAGGCGTACGGGTCCTGCTTTTCGTCGCTGCCCATGACGAACGGTCCGGCGGGCACATGGCACCACAGGATGTCAGGCAGGCCGGCCCCCACCCCCGCACGCGGGAGAGGGGAGAGGCCCACGCCGGGGCGGGGATCGCCCAGGCGGGCCAGAGTGTCGCCGGCGGCGGCGCGCTCGGCCACAGGCAGCGCGCCGGCCTCCAGCAGGGCGGCCAGCCAGTCGCGCACGTGGTTCAGCTCGGCCTGGAAGAGGCCCACGTCTTCCCCCTGGCGCCGCTTCTCTGCGATCTGCCGGGGCAGCCGCAGCTCTACCAGGGCCTGACCGGCCAGGGCCGCCGCCTGCCAGTCGGTAGCGGTGGGCCTGGCCACATCCTCGGGGTCGGCCGGGCAGAGGGCGTGGACCAGGGCCACGGCCAGGCCCAGGTGCTCCCGGGCCCGTCCCACCTCCAGCAGGAACACTTCCCGCCACCACTCGACGTCGGCCCGCACCCGGCGGGCGGTCTCCTCCAGATAGTCGCCCATCGTCCCCAGGTGGCAGGCGGCCAGGTACTCCTGGAAGCTGCGATGAGGGAAGGTGTAGACCCGCTCGCCCCGCCACAGGAGCAGGCCGGCCCGGTCACGGATGTAGCGCAGGGCCGTCTGAAACCGTTCGTCGCTGCCCACGGCCGGTTTCAACACCTGTTCCAGCTCGCTTTCCTGGATGTTGGCCGTCCGCGGCCCCCGCTCGGGGCTCTGCCCCTGCCGCTCGTGGGCCTCGAAAGCCAGCCGATACAAGGTCCGCTTCAGTTGGTCCTTCTCGAGGCCCAGGGCGTCCAGCAGACCCACTTCCACCACCAGGTTGCCCTGGGGGTCGCGGGCCACCTTGCGCTGTTGCCAGTAGTCCAGCAGCAGGTCCACGCAGCGCTCGTAAAGGTCGGCCCGGTCCTCGGGCAGGGTGCCCTGGGAGGTGTGCAGGTCGGTCATCAGGGTCAGGAGCAGGGGGCGGGCGGCCAGTTCGGCCAGGTAGGGGCTGCGTTCCGGGTCCACGGCGGCCTTGAGCAGAGCAGCGCGGGCGGCGGCCACCTCGGAACTGAGTTGTTCCTGGGGAGCCACAGCCTCGTACCACCGGTCAATGAAACGTTCTACCTGGACAGGGCTGAAAGGAGCCAACGGGTAGGCCCGGAAATCCTCCAGCCAGCCTCGCGGGTCCTGGTAGGCGTAGGTGCGGCAGGTGACGAGGAAGCGACACCGGCGGGCCGTGCGGGCCAGGTCCTGGATGGCCTCACGCACCCGCTCGCGGCGATGGCCGGCCTCGGGCACCTCGTCCAGGCCGTCGAGGAGTAACAGGCCGCCTTCTTCCAGCAGGGTGGTGCGCAGGGCGGGGAAGAACTCGGCCAGGCCGTGCTTTCTCAGTTCGCCTTCGATGAACTCCCACAACATCCCGGCGTAGCCTTCGGCAGCGGTGGCCGGGACGGCCTGGGCGGCGAACTCGCGCAGGACGATGCGCACCGGCAACAACCAGCCCGGCGACCAGCCCTCCAGCCGCCTCAGCCACGGCTGGTCGGGTTCCAGTTCGGCCATGGCCAGGCACAGGGTCAGGTGGTTGACGAAGGTGGTCTTGCCGGAGCCGGGGTCGCCCAGCAGCACCGCCTTCGGGTGCTCCGCCAGGGCACGGAGGGCCGGCACACGCTGCGGTTCTTCGCGCTCGGCCAGCGCCAGCGGGTCAATGCGCCGCTTCTGTCCTTCGGCCCGCAAGGGCATGATAGCCTCCAGGGGCACGTAGACCTGGCGCAGGGTGAGGCGCGGCCGCTCGGCGGGGGAAGCGTAGCGGGGGTGGAAGGCGCTGAGGGGCAGCAGGTTGCACTCCTGGGCCAGCCAGTCGAGGTACAGCGCCCGCAGCGTGGCCGGTCTGGGGCGCCGGTCCAGCCGGTCCACAATCTCCCGCAGCAGGCCGACCTCGATCCAGGGGAAGCGGTCGGCCTGCCGCTCGACGGCCTCTTTGTAGGCGCGGGCGAAGGCGCGCATGGCCACGGCAAAGTTCAGCCCCTCGTAGGCCTCCGGCGCTTCGTCAACCGGGTAGACCTGCCGGAAGAGGGTCTCCAGGCGGGGGATGTCCAACGTGGCCTCGCTGCGGACGTCCACCAGCGCGGCCAGTTCCTCGGCTGTTTCAGGCAGACCCAGGAAGCGCTCCAGGAGAGCGGCGTAGCGCTCAGCCCGGTGGCGATCGGGCGGGTCCATGGCCTTCAGCGCGGCCGCCAGGCCGGCCTGGAAGGCGGTCTGCAACGCGGCTGCGCGTTGCGGGTCGCTCTGGATCAGCCGCTTCAGCCGGCCCGGTAACTCGTCAATGACCCGATCCAGGGCTTTGTTGGCCAGCTTGGCCGCCAGCGCAGTCAGAATTCCGGTCAATGGGTCCATTTTTCTCCTTCTTTTTTCATTATGCCTATACCTTGCACACCACCCTCCGTCAAACCTCCAACGCCTCTTCCACTACTCTCACCAATTCCCCGCTATCAATCAGCTTTCGCACAGCTTCGATGTGGGGATACATGATGGCGTCGTGTTCCAGGAAGGGCACACGTTGGCGGATCAGTTCGTAAGCTGGGGCAGTGCCCTGGCCCAGGCGGGCCTCAGAGCCCAGGACCTCCCGCCGGAAGTCAATGCCCTGAGCAGCGGCAAAAAGTTCGAGGGCCAGAATCCTCTCCACGTTGTCGGCTATCTGCTGGGCTTGGCGGGCGGCAGTGCAGCCCATGCTGACGTGGTCCTCGGTGTTGGCCGAGGTGGGGATGCTGTCCACGCTGGCCGGGTGGGCCAGCACCTTGTTCTCTGAAGCCAGGGCCGCAGCAGTGTACTGAGTCAGCATGAAACCCGAGTTGAGTCCGCCGTGCTTGATAAGGAAGGCGGGCAGAGTCTCGCGGTTGGAGGCCTCGTCGGTCAATCGCGTGAGCCGGCGCTCGGAGATGTTGCCCAATTCGCTGAGGGCCATGCCCAGATAATCCATAGCGATAGCCACAATCTCACCGTGAAAGTTGCCGCCGGAGATAGAAACGGGGGTGCCGTCTTCCTCAAAGAAAATGAGAGGGTTGTCGGTGACGGAATTCAGCTCGATTTCCAGAACCCAGCGGGCGTAGAGGATGGCATCGCGCACCGCGCCGTGCACCTGGGGGATGCAGCGCAAGGTATAGGCATCCTGCACGTTGAGGGGATCGTAGGGGCGGAGGAAGGTGCTGTCCTTGATAAGGCGGCGTAGGTAGGCAGCGCAATCTACCTGACGGGGATGAGGACGGACAGCGTGGATGCGTTCGTCGAAAGCCAGGGGGGTGCCGTGCAGGGCTTCCAGGCTCAGGCAGCCGGCGATGTCGGCTACCTTGCTGAGATTCTCCGCCTGGTAGGTAGCCAGGGCACCCACGGCGCACATTACGGCCGTGCCGTTAGTCAGAGCCAGCCCCTCCTTGGCCGCCAGTTCGATAGTGGGAATACCCGCCCGCTTCATGGCCTCGCCACCGGGTAATCGCTCTCCCTGATAGATAGCCTCCCCCTCACCCAAAAGCACCAGGGATATATGAGCCAGGGGAGCCAGGTCACCGCTGGCCCCCAAGGAGCCCTGGCTGGGGACAATGGGGTGTACTCCTCGATTGATGAGCTCCAACAGGGTCTCCAGCAATTCCAGGCGCACCCCCGAATGGCCTTTGGCCAGGGTGTTGGCTCGGATCAGCATCATGGCCCGGGTAGTGGCCTGGTCGAAGGGCTCCCCCACCCCTACAGCGTGACTCATGATGATGTTGCGCTGCAATTGTGTCACCTGGTCAGGGGGAATGATCTTGTCCTTGAAAGCTCCGAAGCCGGTGGTGATGCCATAGATAACCTCCCCCCGGGCCACAAACTCTTCCACAGCCCGGCGGCTTCGGTTGACCCTTTCACGTGCCTCCGGCGCAAGCGTCACTTTCAGACTCTCGGGTTGGGACCAAGCCCGAGCTACTGCCACTACATCCTCAAGAGTCAGGTGACCGCCATCAATGGTCAGAGTATCTGTCATGCCTCTCCTCCCAAAACTAGACATCTTTCATAAGCTCAATCCTTGGCAGATGAGTCAAACTAGCTCCGCCACCACTCGTCGACATTTGGAGCAGTGCCCCTCCCCCTGTTCGGCACGCTCTTCCTGCACAATGGTAAGGGGCGGAGTGTGGGACTCCGCCCCCAGACGGACAACGGCTTATGGCGATGGATATGATTCAGCAATCTTCCACAAGGGAGCCTTCCGCAGAGAAGAGTGCGCACCGTAGCCGAGGAATTCGTGCAGTATTAACCCTTGGCCGGCAAATAACGGGCCAACTTGCCGGCCAAGTTGGAGAGAGGCAGACTCTGCAGCCAGATTTTGCCCGGTCCGGTCAGGGTGGCCAGGAATAGCCCCTCACCGCCGAAAAGGATATTCGTCACGCCTTTCACCCGGCTAATGTCGTACTTGACGGTGGGCTCATACAAGGCGATGTGGCCGGGGTCCACCTTCATCACCTGGCCGGGGCGCAACTCATATTCTCGCACCTCGCCGGCCACTTCCAAAAAGACCATGCCTGGTCCGGTGACTTTTTGTAAGACAAAGCCCTCGCCGCCGAAGAGCCCTGTCCCCAACTTCTTGCGGAAATGCATCTCCAACCGGACCGAATCCTCGGCACACATGAAAGCGTCCCTCTGGCAGATAAGGCTCTGGCCGGCTTCCAGGGTGAAAGGCAGGATCTTGCCTGGAGCTTCGGGGGTGAAGGTGATCAGGCCCGATGACCCCCGACAAGTATAAGTAGTCATGAACAGGGACTCCCCGGCCAGCTTGCGGCCTAAACCTTTCAACAACCCCCCTCGGGCACCGGTACTCATCTCGATGTCCCCCGACATCCAGGCCATGCCGCCCGATTCGGTGTAAACCGCTTCACCGCCGGTCAGTTTAACATCCAAGGTTTGCATGGTTGTGCCATGGATCTCGTATTCCATTTACCCCACCCCTTTCTCGCGCCAGGGGGCCCGGCATCCAGACCCACGATGCGCTTGCATCATTAGATATTAGATCAGCAGATCACAGCTCGCTCCCGCCGGAGCGACAAATCCAGCAGCTTGGCAGGATCCTCCCTCCACGGGGCTCAGAGTGACAAGAGTAGCCAGGTAGATTGTACCATAATATGCTACTTTGGTCAATGAAAGCGATGCCATCCGCCATCATTATTATTGGGCCGACTTGACAGGACGGCCAGTTGATGTTATCCTATGGGTAAGCACTTGATTTTTCCTCTCCCATACCCTCGGGATGGAGCAACTTGTATAACCACGCTTGAACGCCGAGCTACCCCCAGGAGGAGGACTGATGGAGAACAAAACACGTTTTGCTATCGCTCTTTTTGCTATCTGTGTACTGAGTTTTGCTTTGCTGGCCTGCGAGTTCAGCATTGGAGGGGGAGGCGAGCCTAGCATCGAGGCGGCAGTGATGGCCAGAAGCCTTGACGCCAATTACGAGCCCGTTGAGGCGACCAATGTTTTTGGCCCAACGGACGTCTTCTACTGCTCGGTGAAAGTCACCGATCTGGAGAAGGGCTCAGAAGTCACAGCCAAGTGGTTCTTTGGCAACGAGTTTCTGGGCGAGTACACTTACACAGCCGAGGCTGGGGGGTCTGGTTACATCGGCTTCAACCTCTCGCCCGCTGAGGCGTGGCTGGCGGGGAGCTACAGAGTGGATATCTACCTGAACGGCAACTTGGCTCAAAGTGCGGCCTTCTCGGTAGCCGGAGTTGAGGCGCCTCCTACCCCCACCATGCCGGTGGTTGAGGTGCCGACGCCAACTGAGCCACCACCGGTCATGGCGACACCAACCCAGATTGACCTGGGAGCCCTGACCGGGGGCGAGAAGCCATCTTTCAGCAATCTCTTCTTTGCCGCCGGAGTTACCGATGACAACAAGCCCATTGGTGTCGCTACCGAGTTCCCCGGCGGGACCACTATTGTCTATGCTTTCGTTACTTATGAAGGGATGTCCGACGGAGCACAGTGCGAATCGATCTGGTACCTGGACGGTGAAAGGGCCTTGGAAAAGAGCTTCGACTGGTCTTTGGGCGAGAGCGGGGCGACCTGGGTGACTAACGTTTATAATGACAATGGGTTGAGCGCCGGTCGCTACGACTGGGAGTTGTACGTTGAAGGAGAGTTGGTCGTGACGGGCGGCTTTGTCGTGGAGAAGACAGCCGCTCCCACTCCCAGACCTCCCGCAGCGGCTGCGCTGCGAGGCACGGTTGCTTTTGCCCGCTGGGACCCTGCAACCAAAAGGTATCAGATTTGGATCATGAACGCCGACGGCAGCGGTCAAAAGATGCTCTCCGACTTTGCCAGTGAGCCTTCATTCTCGCCGGACGGCAAGCGCATAGCCTTTTACGCCTGGGAAGGTACAGAGGGAGGCAACGGTCTCTGGATTATGAACGCCGACGGCAAAGGGCGTGAGGTGAAACGAAATGACGCAAACGTGCGCTTCCCGCGCTGGTCCCCAGACAATAGGTACATTGCCTTTTGGACGCACAGAGTGCAACTCTACAACCTAAAGGATACCAGTGTCCACGAAGTCGTGGACGGTGAGCACCCTACCTGGTCGCCCGATGGTCAACGTCTGGCTGTGAAAAGCTGCGCCACAGGCGGAGGCGGATGCGGCCTGTACATCGTTGGTGTAGACGGCAGTGGCAAGACGCCACTGACTGATAACGCCGAAGATGGAATCCCCGCCTGGTCTCCTGATGGACGCAAGATCGCTTTCATCTGCAAAGCAAAGGGGGACACCTTTGACATCTGTGTCATCAATACCGACGGATCGGGCCGTCGGAACTTGACCGGCGATAACCCCGGGCACGACGTCAACCCGGCTTGGTTGCCTGATGGGAGCGGCATTATGTTCTACTCGGTCCGAGAGGGCAAGTGGGGCATCTACGTGATGAACGCCGATGGCAGTGGAGTTAAAAAGATCATAGATGCCGATGCCGGTCCTGACTGGGGCCGAAGCCAGATTTCAATTACCCCCTAGATTTGCCGGATAGCTACAGGGTTGAGGGAGGCTGGGGATGAGACCTGACAGGTTTGCAAACCTGTCAGGTCTGGTTATATATGGGAATGATGAAAGTCTATTTGCAGTCCCTTGGTTGCAAACTGAATCAGAGCGAACTGGAGTCGCTGGCCTGTCAGTTTGTGCAGGCCGGCCACATCGTGGTTGACGCCGCGGAGGAGGCTGACCTCTGTGTGCTCAATACCTGCGCTGTGACTCACACTGCTGCTGGCAAGTCACGTCAGGCCATCCGCCGTCTGAGGCGGGCTAATTCCGATGCCCGCCTTGCCGTGACAGGCTGTTACGCTCAGATATGGCCACAGGAGATCCAAGAGTTGGGGGCTGTTGACCTGGTCATCGGCAACGAGGACAAAGAGCGTCTGGTGGAGCGAGTGGAACAAGAGTTGGGAATCCAAAGTTCGGGGCGGGCTTGTGGCTCGTTTCCTGGTTCCCAGTTCCCTACCCCCCGGGCCCGTACCCGGGCCTTTGTCAAGATCCAGGACGGGTGCGACAATCACTGTACCTATTGTATTATTAGGGTGGCGCGGGGAAGACAGCGCAGCCGGCCTCAGAAGGACATACTGGCGGAGATAAAGGCGCGGGTGGCGGCCGGCTATCGAGAGGTGGTTCTGACCGGTGTCCACATCGGAGCTTATGGCCGTGACGGTGGACGCCGAGGAGACGAGAACCTGTGGACGTTGGTGAAAACCATTTTGGCACGCACCAGCGTGCGCCGTTTACGCCTCTCGTCCATCGAACCGTGGGACCTGGACCCGGCCTGTTTACGGCTGTGGGAGGATTCCCGTCTGTGCCGCCACTTGCACCTGCCCTTGCAGAGCGGTTGCGATGCCACTTTACAGCGCATGGGCCGGGGCTACACGACGGGCCAGTTCGCGGCACTGGTTGAGACGGTCAGAGAAGCCATCCCCGATGTGGCCATCACCACAGACATTATTGTCGGCTTCCCCGGCGAGTCTGAGGCCGAATTCAACGAAAGCTTGCGCTTCGTTGAGGCTATGCGCTTTGCCAGAACCCACGTTTTCAAATTCTCAGCCCGTCCAGGCACACCGGCCGCGACGATGCCCGATCAAGTTCCCCCTCCCGTCAAAAAAGCCCGCAGCCGGATTATGGCGGAAGTAGGCCGCCACAGCGCAGAGGCCTTCCAACGGGCCTTCGTGGGACGCACGATGGAAGTCCTGTGGGAAGGATGGGCGAGAGATACCGACCTGGGGCAGAAGGTCTTTTGGAGCGGGCTGACCGATAATTACCTGCGGATCAAGACCCAAGGGGCAAAAAGTCTGTGCAACGCCATCACCAGGACCAAGCTGGTTGCCTTGTCTGGGGATGGGATGTGGGGAGAAGTTTGCGAGGAGGGATGATGTGCGTCTTCTGTCGGATTGTGAAGGGTGAAACCACCAGCGAGATCGTCTATCAAGACGAAGAGGTGACGGCTTTTCGCGATATAAATCCCAAGGCTCCCACCCATATCCTGGTGGTGCCCAACAAACATATCCGCTCGTTGGCCTACGTTGAGCCCGAGGATACGCTCCTGCTAGGGCGTTTGTTACAAGTAGCCAAGGCTTTGGCTGACCAGGAGGGCATTGGGCGCACCGGCTATCGGCTGATAATGAACTGTGGCTATGGCGCCGGACAGATAGTCCATCATCTGCACTTGCACCTTTTGGGGGGGTGGGACATGGGCTGAGCGCACCTGTGACCGCCACTTTAGGAAAGCCCTCTGAGAGCCGGAGCCGGCGATTTGACAGTGAGTCTCTCTATGGGTTATAATGTTAATAAAATGATTGGAGTGACGATGAGTCTTAAAGACAAACTAATCGAGG
>JAOZOT010000246.1 GCA_029933115.1 Anaerolineae bacterium
GCGCCTGGGTCGGGCCGGATTACCGAACTATTTTCTTAACTTCGTGAACTCAGGGCAGCCAAGCCTTTGGAGCCAGACTCAGCCGGCAACGTAGGGCACTGTCTGCGGTCCCTCTGGCAGAACACAGATGGTAGCATCGGGGCCATACCTCTCCAGAAGCTGGGCCAGGGTTTCTTCGATGCTGTGGCAGGGCAGAAGCAGAGCCTCTCTGAGTTGCTCCTCGGAGAGGTACGAGGTCTTGACGTAGACATCGGCCTTGAGCTGAATCTGAGCCTGAACCTGGGCTTCCCACTGGTCTTGTCTCAGGAACCCCGGTGCTCTAATGATCTCCAACAATCGCCGGGGGCTGGTGGCCATTTTGAGGATGTTTTTGTACTCTCCGTGGTCGGGGATACCGTCCCAACATTCGGCGGCGGCGATGATGCTACCTCCCTCTTTGACCACCAACGCGGCCGCCGACATCCCCTTGACCGCCTGATACAGGTTGAGGTCCAGAGGATAGCCCGAGTTGGTGGTGATCACGATGTCAAAAGGTTGCGGCACCGGCACCATGGCCGACTCTCGGGCAAAGGCGGTGCCGGCCGCATGGGCCTGCCAGACGTCACCGGCAAAGACCCCTGTGATCTCCTTTTTCTTGTTGAGAGTCACGTTGAGGAGAAAAGTTGGTTCGGTCTTGGCTGCCGTTTCTCGTATCTCCTCCCAGATGGGATTGCCTTCGGTGATGCCCCAGGTAGCCTTGGGATGGCCAATCATCCTGGCATCGTGATTGCCTAACACAGAGCGCTCGTCGGCCAGGCCGGGCAGGACAGCCTTGGGGCCGCCGCTGAAACCGGCGAAGAAGTGAGGTTCGATGAACCCGGTCAGAATCTTGACCTTGGCCTCCATGTAAACGCCATTTATGTAGGTATCATGGCCAAAGCTGGTGGGCCCCAGATAGACCATCTCGTCCTTGGCCCAGGCATCGTGCTGAACGATGCGATAGCCTTCCACAATCTCTTGCCCCAGCATTTCCACCAATTCTTCGCCGGTGTTAGGGCGGTGAGTGCCCAGGGCGTTGATGAGCACAATGTTTTCCGGTGGAACGTGAGAAAGCTCCTCCAGCAACACGGGCAGCATCCGCTCGCGGGGCTGGGGGCGGGTGATGTCGCTGAAGACGATAGCTACTGTGTCATCGGGTTTCACCAGGTCCCGCAACGGCGGCGCGCCAATGGGCTCTCGCAGAGCGTTTCTGATGGCCTCTGCCTCATCGGGGAGGCCGGGCACAAACCTGGGTTCCACCACAGTGACATTATCGTCGGGCAATCTCACCCAGAGGCCCTCTTTCCCATAAGCTAACTTGACTTTCATGTCCGCTCAGTCTCCGTTCCGTACCTGTTCAGCGTGCGTGCTGCAAACCTGAATGGTAGCCTGCCGAATCTCAGTAGACCGCAATAGCTCGCCGCAGATCGTAACCGGGGTCAAATGAGCCAGGCTGGGGTAGACCGAAAGCATTGCCTTCTGGGGATAGCCAAAGGCACTGCCTTCGGCTACTGAAACCGTTGCTGCCACCGGCGGAGGGCCTCACGGTTGCTGGCGAAAGCAATCTCCTGAGGCAACTGATCGGGGCCGAAGAAACGGGTTTCACTGGCATCATCTCCGGGGTGCAAATCACCTCCTATCACCTCAGCCCGGTAGACGATGAGGATGCCCGAGCCCCGGAAATCGGATTGATAATGGTAGACATCCAAGAGACCGGTCAAGCGCACGTCCAGCCCTGTCTCCTCCTTGCACTCCCTGAGAGCAGCTTCCTCCGGCGCTTCGTCGTACTCGACGAAACCGGAGGGAATGCACCACCAGCCTTGTTTGGGGTCCACCGCCCGCCGCACCAGCAGCACCTTACCTTCTTGTTCCACAAGGACGCCCGCTGCTACCTTGGGGTCCCGAAAGAAGATGAAGCCGCAGCTTGGGCAGACCCGTCGCATCCGTCCGAAGAGGAACCTGTCCTCCAGAGAGTGGGCGCAACGAGGGCAGTAGTTCATTTCGAGGATCACGTCTTCGGCTGTGACCATGGCTGTCTTCCTTCACATGTAGCGATCATGATGTGCGCCGTGCTGATTCGATTGCTGTATTCCTCCTGGGTGATAGCAAAACCAGATCGCTTCAACAGTGCCTTCAGTTCCGGGCGCGGTTCCCGCTGGCCGGTGAAAACGTACAGCCAGTTGATAAAGCGCCCCAGGAGACCACAACCTGCAAGGTGGCCTTCGTCAATGACCACCAGCCGCCCGCTCGAAGCCAGAACGCGGCCAATTTCGGCCAGGGCGCTGGGTTGGCAGATGAAATCGGTGGGGAAGGTGATAGCTATGGAATCGAAGACGCCACTGGCGAAAGGCAACGCCTGAGCGCGCCCCTGGCACAAGGGAGCAGCCATCCCTCTCCTGAGCAACTTGGCCCTGGCGATGCGCACCATGTAGGGGGAGAGGTCCAGACCACAAGGCCGATAGCCTACGGCCGTCATATCTATCAGCAGGTCTCCTGTGCCGAAGGCAATCTCCAACACGCGCCGCCCACTCAAGCGAGGGATGACCGCCCGCTGCCATTGTCGCCATTGTCCCAGAGACACGGCCCAGCTCACCCAGTCGTAGGTCCAGGCCAACTCGTTGTAAAGCAGGCGAAAGCCGAAACGCACCAACCGGCGGGGCAACCTCATCCCTCACTCCTACCCAGAACCCCAAAATTGACCAACTCGATGCCCAATTCGTCTATTTTGTCCCGCACACGAGGATGGCACAGCAACTCCAGTTCCTTCTCTCGTGGTCGTCCGTAGGTGCTCTCTGCCAGCAATTGCTCGTCAGCCAAACCCGGATGGCACATCAACTCTGTGATGCCTTCCGGCAAACTTTCCAGAATAGCCAGCAGGTTCTCCAGGGTAACGGCCTCCCCGTAGAAACTGCCGACAAAATGATCGGGGTGGCGCACTCCATAAACCTGCACCAGTTTCTTGTCCTGGCGCATGATGTCCCGCACCTCAGAAAGGGGGAGACCCTCTATGAGGGGGACGGTGGCTGCTGCTTGGTTCAGGCTCTCTTCAGGGGGAAAAGGGGCCCGTATGGGCAGGCCCCATTGAGCGGCCAGTTCGACGTAGATAGCGAAAAAAAGCGGGTGGGAATGGACGAAGTGATGGCAGTCCAGGTGGTCGGGCAAGCGGCCGGTCAAGGCCCGAAAACGCTCGATCTGGGCTGTCAACTCGGCCCATAATTCATCGCGCCGGATGGTCTCTGGCCGGGCCCACAGAGCCCTCTGACTTAAGAAGGCTCCGTTGTCGTCCACCAGGCTGGGGATTTGCTCTGGCGGCAGCAGCGGCCGCCAGGCACTGAAGACGAGGTGGACACCCAGACCCAACCCAGGGCAGTTCTGGGCACGGCGTAGCGCCCCCTCGATGCCCGGCATGTTCATCATGACCGTCGTCGAAGTCACTATCCCCTGCCGGTGCGCTCGCAGGATGCCTTCCACCACGCCGGCGGTGCGTCCATAATCATCAGCGTTGACGATCAGTTGTTTGTCCATAGGTTTCACCTGCCTCTCCGCTGAGAGTTGAACTTTCTACTGAGCAGTTCACCCTCCCGCAGGTTGCGAACCCTGCGGGAGGGTCATTTTGCACGAATAGTATAGCATGATTACGCCAGACCGTCAACGACGCCCGGCACCACCTCGAAATCCCTCTGGGCTCCTCTTGCCATTCTGGGCCAAGTGGTCTATAATTGTACAGGCCCGCTGTGCGGGCCTCACCAACGGAGGAAAGACGTTGACTATAAAACCCAAGCGCTGGCAGGTAGCACTATCTCCCCCCCCTGACCATACGGCTCGCTTCCCGGGTCTCTCCCCTCTCATCGTCCAACTGCTCTACAACCGGGGCCTCAGCACACCTTCTGAGGTCCGGGCTTTCCTGAGGGGCGATTGGCCGGAGGATAATCCCTTTCGCCTCAAAGGTATGAACGAGGCCGTCACCCGTCTCCGCCAGGCCATCCGCCGGCAGGAACCCATTGCCGTCTACGGTGATTTCGACGCCGACGGAGTGACGGCTACCGCCCTGCTGGTGGAGACCCTCTCTGCTCTAGGAGCCCAGACCGAACCCTACATTCCCCACCGCGTTGACGAGGGATACGGGCTCAACACAGGTGCCCTGCGCGAACTGGCTCGGCGGGGCATCAAAGTCGTGGTCACCGTTGACTGTGGCATTCGCTCTATCCCTGAAGTGTCCTACGGGCGCCGTCTGGGCCTGGACATCATCATCACCGACCACCATTCACCGGGTGAGGAACTGCCTCCGAGCGTAGCAGCTATCAACCCTAAGCAGGCCGACTGCCGCTATCCTTTCAAGGAACTGGCAGGCGTTGGCCTGGCCTTCAAACTGGCCCAGGCCCTCCTCCGCACCAACCGTCAGACGCCCGTCACCAGAGGTGAAGTGAGCCTTGAGGAAGAGGACCTGTTGGACTTGGTGGCTCTGGGCACGGTGGCCGACCTGGCTCCTCTCTTGGGAGAGAACCGCGCTCTAGTCAGACGGGGGTTGGAGAAGCTGAATCGGCCCCAACGCCTGGGCTTGCAGGCTTTGCTCTCCCAGGCCGGGGTGCGGCCGGGGCAAATCACGGCCACCACCATCGGCTATGTGCTTGGACCCCGCCTCAATGCCGCCGGCCGCCTGGACACGGCTATGGCCAGTTACAACCTCCTCACCAGCCTCTCTCCCGCCGAAGCCAAGAGTCTGGCCCTCGAACTGGAGAGGGTAAACCGTGAACGCCAACGACTGACTGTAGATACCCTGGAGAGGGCCAGAGAGCAAGTGCTGGCCATCGGCGAAGAAGAGAAGCTTTTCTTCGTGGCTGCCGGAGACTATCTGCCGGGCATCGTGGGCCTGGTGGCCCAGCGTCTGACCGAAGAATTCTACCGCCCCTCGGTGGTAGTCGAACTGGGGCCAGAACGGAGCCGGGGCTCGGCCCGCAGCATCCCCGAATTCAACATCACCGCCGCTCTCGACCGGTGCAGCGACCTCCTGGTCAGATATGGGGGTCACGCTGCTGCAGCCGGGTTTACTGTGAGCAATGCTAATCTGGAACCCCTTCAACAGCGCCTGCGCCAGATTGCCAGACGTCAGTTGGAAGGCGTGGAATTGCTCCCGACGCTCCATATTGACGCCGAGGTGGACCTCTCTGAAATGAACTGGGCCACTTACGCCTTGTTGGAGCAACTGGAACCCTTCGGTTACGCCAACCCCACCCCTCTCTTTTTGAGCCGAGAGGTCACCGTGCGCGATGCCCGCGTGGTAGGTGAGAATCACCTCAAGATGATTCTCAGTGATGGACGCGCAGTGTGGGACGCCATCGCCTTCCGCCAGGGAGAGTGGGCGGGCAAGTTGCCCTATCACATTGACATCGTTTATACCCTGGAAGTAAACGAATGGAACGAGGAGAAGCGGCTTCAGTTGAACGTCAAAGACCTGCGACCTAGTGGGCTCGCGTAGCAGGGCCTGGGGAGCTTGGTATCCCTTCAACCCCACCTGCCCGGCCTGAGCGCAGAACCGGCGGGCCGCTCTTCCGCCCGGTGAAGGAGAAGGAGCATGGGGGGGGGACGCCCCTCGGCCTGCGGCGCAGCCCCCCCACGTATGCAAATGACGAACGACAAATGG
>JAOZOT010000771.1 GCA_029933115.1 Anaerolineae bacterium
GATTGTTAAAGTGCAAACCTCTCAAACATCTGTTCTATGTCGAAAACAGGCTAAGACATACCTTATCGCCGCTTCTCTGGGTTCTCCGAACTGAATAACACCGGCCCAGCCGCCAAATTGCAGGAAAATCCCCACTTCGTATGCCGATTGGCCTACATTCATCAGCCCATAGAGTGAGGTGGCGGGAATCCCTAGCCTGCCGAGCCAGACCGCCGTGCCGATGACGTCCATCCCCGCCAGTGACAGCCCGTACCCTGCAAGGTGCGGCGTCACGTAGACGGTTGCGCCGGCGAACGCCCCCCACGCCATCCAGGTGAGGAGGTCGGCGGCGTTGGCTTGCTCGCCAGTGTAGTACAGGTGGCCGGCATAGGCCAGTTCTCCCGCCAATGCCCCACCGGCGATGAAAAGCAAGGGCACCGCCACGGCAGCAGGGATGAAGTGCCCGCTGGGGTCATTGTACGTGGCCGGGTTGTTGTAAACGTACGAGAAGCGGTTCCACGCCTGGGGGTTGAGCGGGTCGGGGACGAGGGTGTCGGGCTGGATGAAGCGGCCGAGATGCGGGTCGTAGTACCTGGCGTTATAGTAATACAACCCGGTGGAGCTGTCAAACCGCGCCCCGGTGAAGAGCCGATCCGTCAGGGTGACGGGCAGGGTGCCGGTGATGACCTCCCCATAGGGGTCGTATTGCACGCGGCCCACCTCTCCACCGGCGGCGTCGCTGAGAGCTACGGTGGAGCCGAGCAAGTCGCTGTGCACGTAGTAGAGGGTGCCGTCCACGCGGGTGGCCACCCTTCGGCTCCGCTCAGGACAGGCCCGTCGCCCGTTGGCGTGCTGATACACAAAGGCCACTGGTAGCAATAGCTGCCCCCAGTGGCCTATCCAGGTGTCTGCGCCTTACTCAAATTCTCAAGGGCGAAGAGATTTGCGAAGCGATGCACTACGAATACGGTGCACGATAGTCACTCGGTGGAGGCCAGAGCTTCTCGTCTTTGTACCACTGTGGGTTGCTGCGCCCGTAAAGCAAGGTCATGGCCCAGTAGTACGGTACCTCGCGAAAAACGTAGCAAGCATCGTCATTAAAGAACTTTGGGATATAAGAAGAAGCAACCAATCGTTCGGCTTCTTTCCGAGTTTTTCCCGCATACCTAACCAGACAGTTGACAATATCTTGGCACCAAAGTACTGCTTGTTCAATGTATTTTTCGTCCACACTTCTCAAAAGAGCACGCCAATCTTGTTCATTCATCGTACCAATCTTCTCCAGAAAATATCAACAGCGCGTTGCGTGTGAATAGAAAGCTGGTGATAGGTTGGGTCTGGGTGAGGCACCCAAACTCCTGCTATGTTCACCGCGACGGGACCTTCCACAAAGTCATAGCTGTGCATAGGAGTTCCGGCAGTGCGATAAGCTGTCACAAAGGCCTGCCAAGCTTCAGTT
>JAOZOT010000247.1 GCA_029933115.1 Anaerolineae bacterium
CGGTCGTCCGCTGACCGCCTAAACTGCCGAAGGATTTAGGCCGAGCTGTACTAGAATGTGCCAATCGTACGGAGGCGGCCGTCCGCGCGGTGGCGAAGGGAATTCTCCCTGCGGAGGTTGATAAGTGATGTGATTGCTGGCCCTCCTCAATCTTGAGGAGGGCAAAATCATCAGATTTGAGGATAGACAAAGCCTCCTGAGTATGGTATACTGCAACTGCCACCGGGAAAGCCGGGGAGTATCTCAGTAAAGAGAGCAAATCACTTGAAAGGATGATGAGGCAATGCAAGATTATTTGTGGGCATTTTTCTTATAAACTAAAGAATGACGTTAGGGGGAACAAGTCATGAACAAGTTAAATGACAAAAAGAAATGCGATGGGGTTTCTACCCACTCCCATAGCAAACTAAGGCAGCGAGTAATTAGCATTCTCATCTTTATAGTTTTACTGTCTTTGCCTTTGTTAGTCGCAAGTGCAGCTTCGTGGTCTGTATGGAGTGCAGGCAATTGCATCGCACAAAACCCTTCATATTACCCTAGAGGCTGGTCCCAGTTATGGTGGTCAGGATATCCGTCTAACTCTTTGGGTAAGAGTTGGGGTTGGCTTTGGTATTACACAGGAGATAGGTGGACACTGAAGTCTTCTGGCTATGGAGAGGCTGGCGGGGAGGCAAATAGTGCAGTTGCCTATGACGAGGCGGCGCCGTACCAATGGGGGAGTTGGACTCAAACAGGAGCACATCAAGCAAGTTTTTTCAGTGGTACGGTGAACAGCTATGGTAATGTTTTCACCTGCCCCCCGTAACATACTTCATATACCATGTTTGCAGTTAATGCTTTTGGGGATAACGTACATCGTATTGGGTGTTAGGTGTCCCCCAAAGCCTTACGGCAAAGATCAAAAGTTAAGATAGTGATCAATCAAAATGACCCTTGGAGGATTAGCATGTCCACGAAACTCAGGTTCCTCGTCTTGTTTGCAGTAGTAGCTGGTGTCCTTGTCATCAGTACAATAGTCATGGCCTCTGAGTATATCAAGCCTCTTAATCCTAGTTCTGGGGAAATAGGTATTGTTCCGCCTCTTTTGGCTCCGCCCGACTCAGAAGGATATACCCGGTCAGACACGGCAATTACTTCGCCAGATGGCCGCCCCTTTGCTCAGTTGGCTAAGCTTCCTCCTGAACTTGGTGGTGCGCTCTTTGTTAACTTTCCGGCCATCGAGCAACCCTCAGACGACGAAGTGGCATACTCGATTCTGGCGAGTGTCAAGTACATAGGAGAAAAATTTACAATATTGGTTACCACATCGCGTCCTTCACCTGCCGCGTCGTCCCAGGCAGTCATACTTGGGAACCAAGAAATCAAACTCGCTAACGGCGTCACGGCATGGGCAACAATCGGGGCTAAGGGCGATTTTCCGAATCGAGTCGTATTTGTTCAAGACAATTTGATCATTACTGTCGCAGGGAACATGCCAATAAGTGAAATTCAAAAGCTTGCGGCTCGAGTTGTCGTCAAGTAACGAAGCACTTTCGGTAAATCAGGGCAACACTTTCGTGCATTACTTTTATGTTTACGGATGAATGCTGCCCAACCTCTCACTAGAGAGCGGCCGGGGTGAGTATACACCAGCCACCAGAGTGGCCTACTCAGCGGATCGGTCGCCTGATGACCGTTCACTGTAGGTGATCAACCCCTCCGACCTTCCTATAGAAATACCAATAAGGAGGATTTGGGTTCCAATGTTGCTAACTTTTGGCAGCTGCCGTTTTTGCGGGTAGCAGGCCGGCCGCGTTGGTCGTCAGAACCGGCTCCAGGGCTGCTTTTCAGCCCCTCTCCATCACGGAGCGGACCGCTGTGTTTCACGTGAGCAACATCCTGAAGAGATTGGGGGTGGCGTCAAGGGTGGAAGCGGCGGTATGGGCGAAGGATCACGGCGTGGCCTCCTGATAGGCCGAGCTAACCATAAGGAGCGCGACCTGTAGATTTCTACAGGTCATACCTGTAGAAGTTTACAGGCGAAAGCTGTAGGAATCTACAGTTTACAGGCCCTCCCATTTCTGCTATACTGGAGATGTCACCGGGAAAGCCGGTGAGTATCTCAGTTGCAGGAGGTTTGAAATGCGTAAGGTTAAGTTTCTCTGGGTGTTCGTGTTGCTGGTGCTGGCGGTGAGTGCTGGCCCTAGCACGGTAGGGGGACAAGAGCCTCTCCCTCAGGGCGATGTGGGAGCTGTCGTGACTCCTCAACCGCCGGGGGTGGATTTGCAACCCGGAGTGTGGGAGTTCATTGCGGACAACTACTTATCCCACGCGGCCGAATTCCCGGACCCTAATGAATCGGTGAAGCCACTGCGCCTATACCTGGATGGGCAGGAAATGTTGCGAGCAGGGAAGATAGATGAGGCGGTGGCGCTCTTCAGATCGGCGGTAGCCAGCTATCCTGACTGTCGCCATGCCCATGCCGGGCTCGGCTATGCTTTGTGGCAGAGGTATCAACAGAGTCAGGCCAAGGATGACTTGCGCGCTGCCGTCCAAGAGTTCATCCTCGCCGACGAGATCGGGATGAAGTATGGGAGAGTCCATTACACCTATCTGATTGCAATCGGATTAGGTCACTTGAAAGACCTGGCCATGCTGGATAGCTACTTCGCAAAGGCGCTGAAAGATGGGAATGAGCCCTATCTAACAAGTCTGGACTATGCCCGGGGACTGAGCCTCCTCGAGGATCCCAGCGCCGAGAAGTGGTACAAGAAAGCCATTGCGCTCCAGCCGCAGGGCAATGTAGATGCTTTGGCCTATTACGCCGAATGGCTCCTTGACCAACGCCGAGAGGCGGAGGTCTTACAAGTTCTCAGGCCTGACGCACACATCGAGTATCTCCACTTCCTGAGAGGTGTGGCGTTGGAGAGGCTGGGGAGAACGCACCAAGCCAGGGCCGAGTATCTGCAATATGTGAAGTACAGTGCTTTCGATCCCGCTCCGTCTCGATACCACATCCCCGGTAGTCAGGCTCAGAAAGGCATCATCTTTGACGACCAAATCGGCCCGCTTGGGCTCGGGTGTAATGGCTATGAACTCCTTGCTAACGTGATTGAGTGCGAAGCCGGGGGAGAATCCGAGGGAGGACGGCGAGCCGTCGGTTGGACTGTACGAACGCGGGTTTTCAAAGGAACCCTTGCCGGCTGCGTCTACGTTAACAACTATAGCTGCGGAGATTTCCTATCTTGCAAATATGAGTGTGTGATCACTCAGGCCAACCAGTTTGTTTATAGTTGTGGTAGGACCCCTGGCTCAACCTCTAGGCATGTCCGTTATGATGTCTACAATGGATACGCCCCGGATCCGACGACTGGCTATTGCCCCAGTGGGTCGTACCAGGGGGATGCCTGCAGCGGTTCGGTACATTGTAGCAACGGTGGCACAAATGGGGCCAGCAACAAGGGGCCGATGCGCTTTTACGGCACCACAGGTACCTGCCCTACTGGAGGGCAGTACAGTTGCCTGACCTCCAAGGGCAAGGTCTGTGGGAACGGCGGCTCTGACCACTGTTTCTATAACCGACCGTGAATCAGCATTCAAGCTGGGGGGCGAAAAGTTTGCCCATTTCGCCCCCCCCGGCAAACTTGCGCTGAAGGTAGAATGGTGATGAAGCGTCCACGTGGTTTTGCGATTGGTGTCTTGATGTTGCTCAGCTTATGGTTCCTGGCAGATGGTTGCACCCTGTTTCCCTCTACGGTTCCTCCGTCAATGGCTTTACCTGCAGAGGCGCCCGTGTCGCCAACCCCTTCCCCGGCTCCCAGTGCTACCCTTCGGCCGACGTCCCTCGTTCCGGTCCCCCCACCTATAGCCACTGAAACCACATGGGTGGCTACCCCGGTAATCGGACTAAGCGGCCAGATTGCAGTGAGTTTGCACTCCCTGGCGTTGATTGACCTGCAGGGAGGCTCACCAAAGTTCTTAGGGCCTCCCCTCCCGACCTACTCTCAATTTGTCTGGGCACCTGACGGCAGCAAGCTCGCCTATTTACTCCTGGCAGACCTGTGGGTTGTGGATGTGGAGACCCACCAGACCCGGAATCTGACCTATCGCGGTTGTAATGAATCAGAGCGCTGGGAACTCATGCCCAGTTGGTCTCCTGACGGCCGGTATATTGCTTTCACCAGCAGGCTGCTGGAGCCAAGGGAGTACGGCCAGACCGAAGGGACCATGCAGGGAGTGTTTGGCGGTCAACTAACCGTTATTGGCGCTGACGGTTCTGACTATCGGATACTGGACGAAGAAACAGTCACTCACAACCCCAAGTGGGCTCCAGATTCTCAGCAGTTAATCTACGCTTCTTCGGATGGCAAATTGTATATCTTTGACTTCGAAAGTGGCCAAAGGCAGCAACTATCCTCGGCCGACTATGGCCTGCAAGATGACCTCTACATCTCCAGCGCTGCCTGGTCACCTCAAGGGGATGAGATAGCCATCTCCTTCTCCACTCGCCCTAAGCCGGAGGATATGTCCGTAGAGCAGGGATGTGCTATCCTGAACCTTAAAGACCATACCTCAAAGATCCTTAAGCGTTACACCGTAACACTGCTCTTACCTTACGAAGGGACACCGCCAGGGGAGACCCTTTGCTGCGGGGGGGCGGACATCCTATGGAGCCCTTCGGAGGACTACATCTTGGTAAACGTCAAACCTACACCCAGGACAGATTTGGAGGGCGGCTTGTTTGTCATAGATGCCCGTGGGGGGGAAAAATTCTTAACTGGGGTGTATGGGGCTTACTCAGCGGATTGGTCCCCTGATGGTAAGTGGGTGACTTACGTTGATGGGGGTGACCATTCGCTATGGGTGATCAACCCCTTCGACCCCACTGAGAAATACCAGATTATGGGGGCATTTTGTTGTGAGGGGCCTGTGGCCTGGCGGCCTGGGGCCCCCTAAAAAGATGTGAGTGGTATTTACTTGCCTGGCGGGGTTGATCCCGAAACAAGGTAGGGCTTTAGTATGAGTCTCGGGCGAAATGAAGAGCTATTGAATCTGCTTCGCGCTTTCGCTGAGAGGAGCAAGCTAGTGGCGGCCATCTGTGGGGCACCTCTGGTGCTCGGGGCTGCCGGTCTTCTGGATGGGAGGCATTTCGCAAGTGATATCACCACCGATACGGAGGGCTGGTTCGAAAAAGGGCTTCGAGCCGAAAGGCTGATAGCTCTGGATGGGAATATACTGACCGCCTCAGTTAGAGCCGTTTTTCCATTTTATGCTACTATTCTTCGGTGGTTTGGTGAGGAAGCCGCAGCCTTTATATCCTGGCTGGGATCTTTGTGGCGAAAAGGTGTTTGCGCCAGGCAAGGCTTGATGGTAAGCTCGCCCACTATTGACATGTAAATGACCAAACTCCAACTGAAAGCGAAGGAGGAAGCTGAGATGAAGGATTTGCAAAGAGTGGTTTACCTGGCGGTGACAGACCCGGATTTCCGGGCGAAACTCGTGGATGACCCAAAGGCGGCCCTCGCTTCAACCGGCCTGAGATTGGACGCTGATGAACCGGCGGCCATCTCTGAGCTTCGCCACCTCCTCACCCTCCCGGCAAGTGCGCTGGTAGCCACCGTCTTGGCCTTTAACCCCGATTGGTCCTGGGGCTAAAGACAACCAATCAT